>JBCCGX010000280.1:0-9766 GCA_039029035.1 Acidobacteriota bacterium
CTAGGCTGTTGGCCACCAGAAAGACCGTTCGGAAGCCTTCGTCGTCTCCGGGAGCCGGTTCGAGCAGGTCGAGGATTTGGGGGTTGGTGTTGGTGAACTCGATCGTTCCGACGATCTGGTTGGGATTGGCAATCACCTGGCCATAGCTACGTGGCGTGATCACCAGCGAGATCAGCGAGATCAGAAGCAGGGAAGGCACGAACCGGAAAGTGTCTTTCTTGGATGTCCTGTGCATTGCATCTCCTCCAAAATCAGCATTTCAGATGGCCTCTAGACGTTCAGGCAGCGGTCTGTGCGACACGGCTCTGAACTCGCAGCGAAGGCCCTCGACGGCCTCGTGCCGCCTCCATCTTTCGCTTGGCAACAGCGACGATGAGTTGTTGCTGTGGGTAAAGACACGGAGTTCTAGAAAATGGTCATGCGATGACAGCCGGGGACTGGGTTCAATCCGTTGAAGGCGGCCCTGCGGCGGTTCCACCGATGCCGCCAGAAAGTGGTGCCAGGCACTTCTTCAAACGGCCAGAGGCGGTGCCAGGCACTTATTCAAACGCCGCCAGAAAGTGGTGCCAGGCACTTCTTCAAACCTCGTCACGAGCTATCACACGCAACCCGCCACCGACTCGATTGCCAGGCAGGCGAGCTCCCAGGCCTTTCGGTAGTGCTCGATCGCCCTAGCGAACCGACCCGTGTCGATCTCCGCTTGCGCCTCGGCCAGCTGCGCCTGCGCTGCAGCAGAGTTGGCCGAGGCCACCTCGCAGTCGCACACCGGCGCGTCAAGGTCGCTGCCGCTGCCAGAAGGCGGTGCCAGGCACTTATTCAAACGCCGCCAGAAGCCAGAAAGTGGTGCCAGGCACTTCTTGAAACTCCTTCTGGTGCCGGGCACTCCTTCTGGTGCCGGGCACTTCTTCTGGTGCCGCCGGGCACTCCTTCTGGTGCCAGGCACTCCTTCTGGTCCTCTCTCTTTGGTCAGGGCTACACGACGCAACCCGCCACCGACTCAATCGCCAAGCAGACCCGTTCCCACGCTTTTCGATAATGCTCGATCGCCCGATCGAACCGACCGGCGTCGATCGCTGCTTGCGCCTTCGTCAGTTGTCTCTGAGCCGCGGCAAGGTTGGCCGATGCCACCTCGCAGTCGCAGACCGGCTCGCTATCGCTGTCGCTATCGCTATCGCTATCGCTATCGCTATCGCTACCGCTGTCGCTGTCGTCGATCGCTCCACAAGTGGCCACATCGACGACGGCGTTCGCCTCGGCGAGAGCGGTCTCGGCCAGCAGTCGGTCGGCGAGGAGCAGGTTGGCGATGGTCTGGATCACAGAATCCTCGGCCGCTTGCGGCAACCCCTCATCGAGGGCTTTCAGCAGCTCTTTGGCGGCTTTCTTCTCCGCCTTGAAGACCTTCCTGCCGTCCTTGGTGAGGCGCTCGTCGTCCTCCCACAACTCCTCGGCAAGGCTGTCCCGTATGTGGTCGATGGCCTTGCCGATTCGATGGTCGGCGCCGTCGTCGCCGGTCGGTAGAGCGGCCTCGAGCAGCTCGATCGCCTGAGTCTTCAGCAACCGCGGCGCGACGACGCGACCACAAGGCGCGGCGAGGTCGCCAGCGGTGTCAAAGAACGGTGCGATGTCGATCGGCCCGCTGACCGCGTCGCCCGAGCCGGATGGCATCGGGCCGTCGATAGCGCCCCAGTAGTTCTCGATCGCATCCAGGGTCGAGGGGTCGGTATTGCGGACCCCGAAATCACTGTTGCCCTCGAACGCGTTCAGGTGGAGGCGATTGCCACTGGCCCCGGAGTGGTGGAGGACCCCCTCTCGGTTGTGGGTCAGGGTGCTGCACTGCAACTGGTTGTCGAGCGAGCCGCTCAACATCTGCAGCCCGAAGGCGCGGTTCGCCACCAGGGAATTGCGCACCGTGTTGCCGGTCGACCTATCGAGCAGGAAGCCGGTGCCGCTCGCCACCGGACCGGACCAGGAGACGTCGATCTCAGAGAAGACATTGCGCACACTGGTGGTCAGGAGCACGCTGTTCGCGCCGCCGACAGCGAAGCGGGTAAAGCTCGAGTCGTCCACCTGTGTCAGCGCCAGGCCGGCGTTCACCACCTGGCTGACATTCAGGCCCTGAGTCACGCCGTCATAGCTGACGCCGCTCATCTGCTGCAGCACGAGGCCGTTGGTGCTGTCGGTAAAGTCGATGTCGCGCAGGTCGAGCAGATTGTCGAACGCTACGGTCATCGCGTTGCCGGTGCAGTTGTTCAGCTTCAGGTCGTGGAAAACTTGATGGGCGGCCGGATCGTTGGAAATCGCCAGCACGCAGTTGTGATTGTCCGAGAGGTCGCTTTGGCGGATCGCCGTACCCGCTCCGGCGGCGATTCGAGCCCCGGTTTGCCGTTGGTGCACGGTGACGTTGGTGAAGCTGTTGCCCGCCGAGCCCAGCCGGAGATCGATACCGGCACCCTGGCGGGCGCCGGCGATCCACGAAAAGTCCGAGTCGGTGACCCGGTTGTCGTGGGCGTCCTGACTCAACAGTCCGAAGGTTTGGCCGCGAGTGATGATCTGATGGAACTCGTTGTTCGCGCTGCCGCCACTCCACCACAGGCCCTGCCGTGCTCCGCTACCGATCTCGAGGCGCTCGAACCGGGCGTTGCGGACGTTGTGCACCCGCAGCCCGTAAGTGCCGGTGATGCCGGTGAGGTCGGTGTCGGCGAGGACGGTGCGACCCTGGGCGTCGAGGTTCGACAGAGAGATGCCGATGAACGCATCACCGTAGGTGTTGCCCTCGATCACCACGCCCGAATCCCCGTTGGAGGCCAGGGCGATGTCGGTGGAGCCCGAGAGGTCGTTGCGCAGATACTGGTTGCCGTCACCCTCGAAGGCGAAGGAGATGCCGTTGCGGTTGCCGGTGATCTGGCTGTCGCGGACGATGTTGCGGTCCGCCGTGCGGCTGCCCCAATTGGGGTTGGCGGTGTCGGCACTGATCACTACGCCGATCTGCCGGCCTTTGGCGGTGACCCGGTCGATCAGGTTGTCGCGTACGCCGATGAGGTCGAAGCAGATCGTCTGCCCGGTGGGCAGCGGCCCGTAAGCAGGGAGCCAAGATGTCGACACATCGATGTATTGGTTGCCGTCGCCATTCAGGTTGTAAAGGCCGGTCGCACCGCCATTGGCCTGGGTGCGCTCGACGCGGCTCGAGTGGGTGTCGAGGAATCGGATGCGCTGGCCGAAACCCTGGGGTGATGCGACATCGACGTTCTGAATCACGATCCCCTGGGCGCCGTTCGGTAGCGACCTCGCGTCGCTCTGGATGCCGAAGAGACCGCCCTTGATCGCGATGTTCTGCAAGGTCCAGTTCGAGTGCAACTGGTTCTGGATCACTGCCACCGCATCGAGAGCTTCGACCTTGTAGAGTCCCTGACCGTCGATCGTGATGCCGTCGGCGCCTAGGGTCAGGGCGTAGATGCCGAAACCGGCCGGGCAGACGAGGTCTGAGGCCAGGGTGTAGTCGCTGACCACCGTGTCGCCACAGCCACAAGGGCCGATGGTGTTGCCGCAATCAGCGGCCTGGGCGGTCCTTGCGGTCAGGCTTGTGCAGAGGGCGAACAAGAAAGCCGAGACAACGTTCAAGTATCGACATCGCATGGTTCTTCTCCCATAAAATTTTTCTCTTCAGCTGCCGCCCGCGCGATCTCCCATGGATCGCCATTCTTCGCAGGACGCACCGCCGGTTCGACTCCAAACGCGTAAAGCGGGAAGAGAGTGACTCAATCTCTCGCCATAGGCTTCGCCCGTGGCACCCGCCTGTTTGGGTCTTGGTGCTTTGGACTCGATAGGCTGGAGAATGTTCAGGCAGGCTCAACCGTAAGACTGGGTTACAATCCGCCCAGGGGCGACCCTTCGGCGGTCGCATCTTTGCCCTCCGATGTTCAAGACTTTCCCAGCCGAAATCGCCACCGTCGTTCGCAGTCGTCGTGGGCGCCGCAACGTCCGTGTGCTGGCGCGCTTCACGGCCGTGCTGCTGGTGATGATCCTGGTCTACTCGGCCGCGTTCCACATGTTGATGCTGCTCGAAGGGCAGGAGCATACCTGGATCACCGGCTTTTATTGGACCCTCACGGTGATGTCGACGCTCGGCTTCGGCGACATCACCTTCCACACCGATATCGGTCGCCTGTTCTCGATCCTGGTGCTGGCTTCGGGGATGATCTTCTTCCTCATCCTGCTGCCATTCACCTTCATCGAGTTCTTCTACGAGCCGTGGATGAGCGCCCAAGCGGCGCAGCGAGCGCCGCGCCAGCTGCCGGAAGAGACGCGCGGTCACGTACTGCTGACCCATTACGATGCAGTGACCAGCGCGGTGATCCGCCGGCTCGAGCAGTACAATTACACCTATGCCCTGATGGTGCCCGATGTGGAGGAGGCCCTACGCCTGCACGACCTGGGCTTGAGCGTGGTGGTCGGCGACCTGGACGATCCCGAGACCTGGGGCAAGGTGCGGCTAACGTCGGCCGCCCTGGTCGCCTCCACCGGCAGTGACGTGAAGAACACCAGCGTGGCGTTCACCGCGCGGGCCATCGCCCCTGATCTGCCGATCGTCACCTCGGCCAAGGACGAAGAGTCGGTGGAGGTGCTCGAGCTGGCGGGCAGCAGCCTGGTGCTGCGCCTGGAGGAGATGATCGGTCAGTCGTTCTCTCAGCGGACCGTTGGTGGTGACGCGATGTCCCACGTCATCGGCCAGTTCGACGATGTGATGATCGCCGAGGCCACCGCCCATCGGACGCCGATGGTGGGCAAGACGCTGCTCGAGAACCAGCTGCGGGACAAGGTGGGGGTGACGGTGGTCGGGGTGTGGGAGCGCGGGCGGTTCGAGGCGGCGAGCCCGAACACGATGATCGAGGACAACACGGTCCTGGTGCTGGCGGGCTCCAAGGAGCAGCTGTTCAGCTACGACGAGCTGTTCTGCATCTACAACATCTCGATCGCGCCGGTGGTGATTCTCGGCGGCGGTCGGGTCGGGCGCGCCACCGCTCGGTCACTGGCCAAGCGCGACGTGGACTACCGGATCGTCGAGGTTTTGCCGGAGAGAATCGGCGATTCGGACAAGTACATCCTGGGCTCGGCTGCCGATCGCAAGATACTCGAGCAGGCCGGCATCGGCGAGGCGCCGGCGGTGATCATCACCACCCACGAAGACGACTTGAACGTCTACCTGACGATCTACTGCCGGCAGCTGCGCCCCGATATCCAGATCCTGGCTCGCGCCACCGATGAGCGCAACGTGGCGACCCTCCACCGCGCCGGGGCCGACAGCGTTCTCTCTTATGCCTCGATGGGGGCCGGCGCGGTCATGAATTTGCTCGAGCGCAGTCAGTTCCTGATGATCGCCGAGGGGCTGGGCCTGTTCAAGGTGCGGGTGCCGACGGAGCTCGAAGGGCAAACGCTCATCGAGTCCGGTGTCCGCGAACGGACCGGCTGCAGCGTGGTGGCGGTGCCCGGAGAGAACGGTAACGAGGTCGGCCCGCACCCGTCGACCATCCTGCCGGCGGGTGAGGAGATCGTGCTGATCGGCACTGCCGAAGCCGAGAAGCGTTTCCTCCAGCTCTTCGGCAACGGCGGTTCCACCCGGGTTTGAGCCCAGCTGGACCAGGTGCCGGTCGTCCTTGTGGGCTGCGCCGCAGCTCCGGAAACTCGCCGGACCCCTCAGAGGACGCGTAAGTCTCAGGCAGAAAGCGGCTTATCGAAAGCGATCATCCTCCACGCTCGAACACGCTCGCTGCGTGCTCGCTCCACAAGGACGACCTCGCGGGTACGGCAAATCGCCTGAACAGCGGCTTTAGCCGCTAAGCCCCGGAGGGGCGCCTTCTATAGCACGGGGGTTTACCCCCGTCGATGGCTGGAGCCCCAGTGGCTCACCTACCTACTTACGCGAAACCGAGTACGGCAAGCTGAGATCCCCGGAGAGGACGCTGTAGACCTCGTAGACTCCGAGCAGGGGACGATCGCCGCTTTGGGCCACCTGCATGTAGGCGGCGACGGCGTCGAAACGGAAGTCGGTCTTGCCTGAAACCCGCGCGGCGGGCACGAGGATCTTCAAGTTGTTGCCCGAGAGCACCACCGAGAAGCCCGGTGAGTCCATGTACATCGGCATGCCGGGGGCGGTCGGCGGGAGCAGGGTCTTGGGGTCGGCGTCGGCGATCTGCCGCACGGCGAGACCCCCCGGCACCCGCTCGTCGGGCACCAGCACGACCCAATGGGTGTGGAAGATGACGCCGTCGTTGGCGTAGTCGCGGTCGTTGTTCTCGTCCCATAGCGGTGTGTCGTCGAAGTCGGGGTGCGAGGTGGCGGCCAGGGCGACAACACCCTCGACCGGCGCGAAGCCGACATCCTGCGACTCCAGGTTGGTGGGGAAGACGTAACCGAGGACCGGTGCACCGTCCATCTGCCCTTTGGCTCGCGGTGTCGTGCCGCCGGCGCGGCCGCGCACTTCTTGCTCAAAGACCAGGAGGTCGAGGTTTTTCAGGTAGTCGACGGTAGCGGACCGGATTTCGAGATCCGGCGAGGTTTGCACCGGTGTGATGGGCGGTAATGACTTTTCGGCAGCGGCGAGGGCTGCCGGCAGGGCGAGGTACGCAGTGAGCACGACGGACAGAGTGAGGGCGAAGGTCAGAGCGAGGACGGGACGGATCGGGCGATGTTGCATGGTGGTTCCTTTCGGTGTTTAGTGAGGACTCCTAACTGAAGGAGCTGTGGGTTATTGATGATTAGGACTCCTGATTATTTGAATGAAGCGTCGGGCGTCAGGCTGTGTGGGTGCGGGCAGGCCCGGCTCAGGCGGTCCCGCTGGCGAAAGCGAACTGGGCGAGGCGTTCGGCGTCGGCCGCGGTGGCGGGCTCGTGCTCAGCGCATTCGATCCGCAGGTCGGCATCGCCGAAGGGGGCGTCGACGTAGCCGCAGTGGTGTGGCCGGCGCGGATCTTGGTGGACCCGTGGCTTGAAATGGTGGCAGGTCACACACATGCGCGAGGTCGGGATCTGGCCGCGCTGCTGCAAGGCGCTGATCATCCGCACGATGGTGCGCAGCAGCACACGGCGCTCGTCGCCGTCGAGCTCGTCGACCGCCTCGACCAGGAACTCGGGCCACTGGACGGCCTCCGCCGCGGTCTCTTGGCCGTCTCTGGTGAGGTGCAGCGATAGCTGGCGTGCGTCCCCAGCCTGGCGCGATTTCGACAGCAGGCCCTTCGACGCCAGCGCTTTGACCGCATCACTGGCGGTGGCGGGCCGCACCGCCAAGGCCTCGGCGACTTGCGCCAGGGTGAGGCCGGGGCGCGAGCTCAACAGCGTCAGGATCTGTCCCTGGGTGGGCGTCAGGCCGGCTGGCGATGCCTTGCGCCAGGCTTGATGGCGCAGAGCGGTACCGAGCTTGGAGAGCCCTTGTGCGATGCGTTGCGCCAAAGGATCGTTCTGCTGGTCGAAGTCGAAGGTGTCGCTGCTCACGTTGTCCTCATATAGATAGTTAGGACTCCTGAATAATAAAATCGATCGAAGCGCTTGTCAACCCTGCGCAATGTGGCTTGCCGGAGCCCATGTCTAGCTATAATTGCTCTTGACGTATTGGCCAGATTCCATCCAACGGGGGAGCCGAGATCGGAGGTACTCGCATGCAAGGTCCGCAATCGGTCCTGCAGTTCGACGGGAACGGCTATGTAGAGATCCAGGATCCTTTCGCCACCGACACCGACTTCACCATCTCGCTGTGGGTCAAGCCTGCTGCCGTCGATACGGGCGGCTACCACGGCCTCCTCGGCAAGGAGGGCGATTGGCGCCGGAAGCCCGGTCTCTGGCTGGCGCCGGCGCAAGGCGGCCTGGCGTACGACTCCTACTCCCCCGCGCCAGCCGGTAAGCGGTTTGCGGAGACTCTCGATGAATTCTTCGATGCCTCTCGGTGGATTCACCTCGCCTGGGTCAAGGAGGGGACGGCGTACCGGTTCTATCGCGACGGAGAGCTGCTCGCCAGCCGAGAAGCACCCGTCCGGGTCTACAAGAAGAAGAGTAGCTACTGGATCGGCCGGGTCGACAACTTCTGGCACGGCCAGATCGCCGAGGTGAGCTTCTGGTCGACCGCTCGCAGCGAGGAAGAGATCCAGGCTGGCATGCACGCCGCTCCGAGCGGCGAGGAGCCCCTGCTGAGCGGCTATTGGCCCCTGGACGAAGGGGAGGGCGAGGTCGCCAACGATCGGAGCAGCAACGCCAATCAGGGCACGATCATCGGTGCGACCTGGGCCCAAGCCGAGCTGCCGGCACCGCCAGCCGTTCCGGAACCGACGCCGCCAGCCGAGCCGGAACCTGTCAAGGTCCCGCCGGCCAAGGCCGAGCCAGCGGTGAGCGACGACAATCTCGAGCCGGTCGTCGAGCTGGCCGAAGGGCAGTACCTGGAGATCCAGGATCCGTTCGAGAACGACGTCGACTTCACCCTGTCGCTGTGGGTCAAGCCGACGGACATCGACCAGGTGAGCTGGCGTGGGCTTGTCGGTCAACATGGGGAAACCCATCCCAAGCCCAGCCTGGGTCTGGCGCCCGGTGGTGGCCGGTTGATCTATGCCTGCTGCAACCGTACCGGTCGCCATTACTCCGCCACCCTCAACGACTTCTTCGTCGAAGACGAGTGGGTGCACCTGGCGTGGGTCAAGAACGGTGCCCGATTCGAGATCTATCGCAACGGCGCGCTCTTCTTCACCACGCGCAATGCTCCGCAGCGCTTCTACAAGAAGAAGGGCACCTACTGGATCGGCAAAGTCGAGACGTCCTGGCGCGGCCAGATCGCCGAGATGCGACTGTGGAAGACCGCGCGCAGCCCGGAGCAGATTCGGGCCGACGTCAACCATCGACTGCAGGGTGACGAGCCGGACCTGGCGGGTTACTGGCCCCTGGACGAGGGTTCGGGGGACGTGGCGCACGACAAGAGCGCCAACGCCAACCACGCGACGCTGCACGGCGCCACCTGGCAGCGGGTGCCGTTCCCCAAAGCGGCCGACCCGATCGCCTGGCCGGCCGCTTCGAAGGTGGTGTCGAGCAGCGGGCTCAGCGAAGACGACCGCAGCCTGATCGATAAGGTGGAGGTGGCGCTGGAGGACGGCCTGGAGCTGTTCCACTGGTGGCAGAAGACCCAACGCGAGGGCTCCTACGCCGAGCGCTTCAAGATCCTCGATCCCCTGGCGCGTTCCAAGGCCCGCTTCGGCTTCCTCGACCAGGCGACCGTCGCCGGCCGCAGCGTGCCGGTGATGGGCACGGTGCAGGAGCTGCTCTACGCTCGGCCGCAAATGCCACCGGCGGTCGGTGACGAAGGCAAGGCAGAGCATGCCGAGTACATGCGGGCCCAGATCCAGGAGTTCATGCTGCGCTACTTCATGCGGGTGGCCAACCACCACTCGCCGCAGTTCGACCCGGCCAAATCGCTGAAGACGCCACCGAAGTGGCTGCGACCATTCAGCTGGGCGGTGGGCGGACCGGCCGATCGCCGCGACTGGGGTTACAAGCAGGTCTACTACAAGCGGACGGACGGCGAGACCGGCAAGTTTTCGGAATCCGAGCAGCGTACCATCGTCGACGTCCGCGAGCTCGGCGAGAGCTACGAGTGGATCGTGCTCGAAGTGAAGCTGTTCGACTTCGCGCTCACGTTCCCGCCCTTCACCGACCACTTGCCGACGATGAGTGTGCCGGCACGGTCGACGGTCCACGTGGTGATGAGCCGCGACTTCGTGATGGACCAGACGGCCGCC
>JBCCGX010000281.1:0-9755 GCA_039029035.1 Acidobacteriota bacterium
ACCCACCATGACTTCGCCCGCCGTGATACTCGTCCGCCCACGCGAAGAGGGCAATATCGGAGCCGCGGCGCGGGCGATGGCCAACATGGGGCTCGAGCGTTTGGTGCTGGTCGAGCCGGCACCGCGACTGGGCGGCATCGCGCGTGGATTCGGTGTCGGCGGCTGGGAGATTCTCGAGCGCGCCGAGCGCGTCGCAACGTTCGACGAGGCGGTGGCGCCGTTCAGCCGACTCGTTGGCACGGCATCGCGACGACAGCGGCCCCTGCATCGCCATCGCGTCATCACCGCGCGTCAACTGCCGGAGGTGCTGGTCGGTGACCCGCCGGGGGCCGAGACGGCCTTGATCTTTGGCCCGGAAGACAACGGCTTGTCGCGTCGCGAGCTCGAGGTTTGCCACCCGGTAGTGACCGTGCCCTGCGCCCCCGATCAGCCGACGCTGAACCTCGCGCAGGCGGTGCTACTGATCGCCTACGAGCTCTTTGCCGCCCGCCAGACGAGCGGCTCGTCGCCGGCCGAAGAGAGCCCGACCGGTGACGCTCGGGCCAAAGCTGGTGAGCTCCACGCCTTGCACGGCCAGGTGGCCGAGCTGTTGCGCGACATCGGCTACGACCAGGAGCCGATCCGAGCCGGCCTGCTGCGCGATCTGCGGCAAGTTCTTGCCCGCGCCGAGCCGAGCGCCCGCGAGGTCCGCATCCTGCGCCGCCTGTGCAACCGCACCCTCAGTGCCCGGGCCACCCGCCGAGCGGCCACCGGGTGATCTGGCTGGCCGCCGAGCGGCCACCGGTGATCTGGCTGGCCGCCGAGCGGCCACCGGGGTGATAGAGTGCGCCGATTCGGTTCGGGTAAGCTAGCCGAATCGAACGCCTGTCGACCGAATGGCTGCCAAGGAGAAATATCCCAAGATGAGCCGCGACACCCAGCCGCGCCAAGTCATCTTCGATCCTACGCCCGAGATCTTTGCGACCGACAGCTCCGGCGCGTTCAACTTTCCGTTGCTCGACGGTGGCGAAGCGTTCGTCGAGACCGCGATCTACGACGAAGCGCGGTTCGTCTTCTCGCTGTGGAGCCCTTCGAGCAAGAGCACCATCGACCTCGATCGTTCCTATGCCGAGCTGCGTGGGTCCTTCGACCCCAACGACGAGCATTGGGTCAAGTTGGCCGAAATCGAGCCTGTGGTGCCACCCTATGCTCCGGGCGATAGTTTCGATGGCTGGATCGTCCTGCCGATCTTGGCCGAGAAAAGCGCCTTTGCGTTGTTCGGCAGCGGTTTCGAGCCGCGCTCACGGCTGCAGATTCGAGCCAGCGTCTACCTGGTGGCCTGACGAGACGGTCGCACGATGGGTATCGACGTCGACCTGAGCACCAATATCCGTGCCGATCCCGAGGTCATCTGGAGCTTGCTCGAAGATCCGGCCAGCTGGAAGACTTGGTGGCGCGGCTGCATTGCGGCCCAGGCTCTCGACGATCGCTCGCTGCGCGAGGGCTCGCAGCTCGAGGTGGTGCTGCAGCCCAAGCTACAGAAGTTCACCTTTCGCCCGGTGGTCGATCTGATGACCGAGAATCGCACCCTGAGTCTCACCCATCGCTCGCCCATGGTGCAGACGACCACCGCCTGGTACCTGGCGGAGAAACCGGATCGAACTCAGGTCAGCGTGCAATCGGTGTTCAACGGCGTCTTGCCGTTTTTCATGAGCATCTTGCAGCAGCGCAGCTCCGTCCAGCTGGCCCTCAAAGGCAGCTTGCAGGGCCTCCGGCGTGTCGCGGAGCGCAAAGTCTTCGATTAGGCGCTACCGGAAGCCGCGGCGCAGCTCGCGCTTGAAGATCTCGAAGGTGTCGTCGCCCCACAGGGAGACGATGACGCGCTCGAGCTTGGTGCCACCCTGGAGGTAGCGGTAGACCTCGGTCAGAAGAATCCGGGCGCAACGGTCCATCGGAAAGCCGAAAACGCCGGTGGAGATGGCGGGGATGGCGATCGACTTGAGACCGTGGCGATCGGCCAGGGCCAGGGACGACCGAATCGCCGATTGCAGCTTGCGGTCCTCATCGCCCTCGCCCATCCGCGGACCGACGGCATGGATCACATGCTTGGCCTTGAGGTCGCCGCCGCCGGTGAGCACCGCGGTGCCGACCGACGTGCCGCCAATCCGGTCGCATTCCTCCTGTATCGACGGGCCGCCTTTCTCGCGGATCGCTCCCGCCACGCCAGAGCCGAGCTTGAGCTCTTCGTTGGCGGCATTGACGATCGCGTCGGCGTCCAACTCGGTGATGTCTCCCTCGACCAGCTCGAGCTGCGTCCCTTCCAGTTGGATAGACAGTTTTCTCCGTTCCATCTCTTATCGATCTCCCGATGCCTATTTGTCTTGAGGAGGCGAACGCTCGGTTCTGCAGAGCCTTCGGCTTCCCAAGCCACCGAAGCGGGTTCGCTGTTTCGCAGCGAAGCTTCGCTCGTTGTCCCTGGACTCGAACTCGTCGACCCCCGGGCCAGCGGTGCGGGTTCGGACACCCCGCAACGAAGCTCCACTAGAAGCTTTGCGCCTATCTTATCAGGTCGCAGAAGACTTATCAGGTCACAGAAGATCCTTGGCTCGTATACACTCGCCGAACCATGCGTGAGCTGTCGTTTTTCCAACAAATTCAGACCCGCGTCTCGGCCGTTCTCGAGCAGCGGATCCGCGATCTCTTCGAGGTCGAGCACCAACCTGTCATCCAGATGCCTCCGCAGCGCAAGCTGGGCGATCTGGCGTTCCCAGCCGCACTCCACCTGGCGCGCACTCTGCGTCGCAAGCCACGCGATATCGCCGCCGAGCTGGCTGATGGCATCGAATTCCCTGACTTCGTGCAGCGAGTGAGTGTCGAGGGCGCCGGTTACCTCAATCTCTTCCTCGATCGCAGCCGTCTCACCGCCGACCTGCTGGACGCACCGATCTTCGGAGAGCCCTCGGGGCGGACGGACAAGATCATTGTCGAGCACACCAACATCAACCCCAACAAGGCGGCCCACATCGGTCACCTGCGGAACTCTGTCTTGGGCGATATTCTGGTGCGCTCCCTGCGCAAGCTCGGCTATCCGGTCGAAATTCAGAATTACATCGACGACACCGGGGTGCAACTGGCCGATGTGGTGGTCGGCTTCGTCGATCTGCGCGGCATGACCCTGGCCGAGGTCGAAGATCTGCCGGAGCCCTTCGACTACCTGTGCTGGGATCTCTACAGCGAAGTCGGGCGCTGGTACGAAGAAGATACCGAGCGCCAAGCGCTACGCCGCAAGACCTTGCACGCCCTCGAGTCCGACGACGGGCCGCGCGCCGAGATGGGCAAGCTGGTGGCGCGTCGCGTCGTCCACCGTCACCTCAAGACGATGCGGCGGCTGGGGATCGACTACGACGTGCTGACCCGCGAGCACGACATCCTGGCGCTCGACTTCTTCACCCAGGCGTTCGAAAAGCTCAAAGCGAGCGGCGCGATCCATCTGGAGAGCGAGGGGAAGAATGCCGGCTGTTGGGTGATGCCTCTCTCCCAAAGCGCCGAGTTCGCCGGCTTGGAGGATCCCGACAAGGTCATCGTTCGCTCCGACGGCACGGTGACCTACGTCGGTAAGGACATCGCCTACCAGCTGTGGAAGTTCGGTCTTCTGGGGCGTGACTTCCAATACCGCACGTGGCCCGAGGAAGGCTTGTGGGAAACGGTGTCCGACGGCGGAGCCGACGACCATCCCGCCTTCGGCCGCGGCACCAAGGTGATCAACGTCATCGACGCCCGCCAGAGCTACCTGCAGAAAATCGTCCGTGTCGGTCTCGAGGCCCTGGGGCACGATGCTGAGGCCGGTCGGTCGGTGCACTTCGCCTACGAGATGGTCTCCCTCTCCAAGGGCGCCGCCAAGCAGCTCGGGTACATCACCGGGGACGAAGAGGGCAAGCAATCGCTCGAGATGTCGGGGCGCAAAGGCATCGGCGTCAAAGCGGACGATCTGATGGACCAGGTCGAGGCCAAGCTGGGTGAGATGGTGGCGGAGAGGTACCCTGACCTCGACGCCGAGTCGCTCGACGACCTGTCCCGCCAATTGGCGACAGCGGCGCTGCGTTTCTTCATGGTCAAGGCGACCACGACGCGGGTGATTGCGTTCGACTTTCAGGAAGCGCTGAGCTTCAAAGGTGAGACCGGCCCGTACCTGCAGTACTCGATGGTGCGCGAGCGCAAGATCCGCCGCAAGCTCGACCAGGCCGGCCTGTCGGCTGAAGTCGATCCGAAGGCTATCCGGCAGCTCGATTCCGGGATCTGGGACGACGACCTCTGGGATCTCACTCTGACCGCCGCACGCACCGCGGAGGTCGTGGAAGAAGCGGCCGAGAGCCTCGAGCTTTCGCTGATCGCCCGCCAGGCCCTGGAGCTGGCGGGTAAGTTCCACGCCGTCTACCATCGGCACCGGATCCTCGACGAGGCCGACGAGAAGCTGCGCCAGGCACGTCTGGCAGCGGTGCAGATTTTTCGCCGTAGCTCGATGGAGTTGCTGGAGCTCCTGGGGGTCCCGGTGCCCGAAAAGATGTGACGGCAGGAGGAGTGGGGTTGGCGGGCGATGAATCTCTGAGCCCTCGTGACCGTAGGAAGAGGGAAGGTGAGCCTCTCGAGGCGACAGTGTCGTAGTTGAGGTAACGACGTGGCGAAGCAAAAACAAGGAACGCCCCCCTGGGTCACCCTGGGTTGTGGTTGTTGCTTGTTCGTTCTGGTGGCGATCGGCGCTTTCGTCGCCGCCGGCTACTTCGGCGTTTCCGCGGTCAAGGATTATGTCGAAGACCTGAAGGATCCTGCGGCGCGGGCCGTCAAGGCGGCGGAGCTTCTCGGAACGCCGCAACTGCCCGAAGGCTATGCCGCTCAGATCTACCTGCGCATCCCCTGGGTCCTCGACCTGGTGATCCTCTCCGACGGCGAGCCGACGGTACCCGAAGACGATGACTTCGACTTCGATCCGGAGCACATCACCCGTTATGCCTTCGTCTACTTCGCCTTGCGCCAAGGCACGATGGACGAAGAAGAAATCGACGACATGCTGCGCGGCCGCCGAGCCCAGGGCAACGTCAAGGTGGATGTCGGGGTCGAGGTCGAGTCCGAAGAAGAGGTGGCGCGGGGCGAATTCGAAATCGAGTCGCAGCGGCTACGTTATGTCGCCCATCGAGGCGAGGTCTCCTTCGGTGGCGACGCGGTTCCGGGGACCTACAGCCGTCTCCTTATCGAATGCCCGGGCGACCAGCTGACGCGGGTGGCGCTTTGGTTCGAGCGCCAACCCCAGGTCATCGGGGGGATCGACACCCCGGCAGCACCAGGCTCGCCGGCCGATGAAAAGGCCCTGCGCGAATTCATGGGCCATTTCGACCTCTGCGCCGGCTAGTGTCCTTTGGTCTTTCTGACCGCCAGAAGAGTACTCGGGTCGTGTCACGTAACGTTCTAATTGAACTTGCCCGTTATTGGGGCCTGTCGATGACCGTTACGGACGGCAAAGGACGTTCGTGGGGATTCGTCTCGGGTGCCCCGGAGCGACATTCGGGGTTGTGGGGATTTCCCATTTAGCTTTCTGACCCTTCGGAACGGCAGTGGGGATCCCCCATTTAGCTTTCTAACCCTTTGGAATAGGTGTGGAGATTCTCCAATAACGGGCAAGTAGATCTCGGACGTTATTTTCTTGGGTAGATCTGCGGTCTGTCGGCGGCGGGTCTCGCCGCGAGGTGAGACCCGATTTCGGCCGGTGGCACTCCCACGATGTGCCGGGCGCTGGAGAGGCCCGATGTTGACGACGGCGCGTTCGCGGCGCTGGAAGCTCTTCGGGCCCCCACCGCCTGGGTTCCCAAAGTGGTCGGGGACGGGGATAATGTCGCCCTTATGCAGAATCTGACCCTTCTCGGGCCCCAGCGCCTCCAGCCGACGCTCGTATCGGCCTTCGATCGGCTCGGTATTAGCGGCCGTGTCGCCGCGATCACCGCCGGCTGGCAGGAGCGCGAGGCCGAGGTGGAGGAGATGCGCGAACACCTCGGCCGGCCGGTGGTGGATCTCATGCTGCATCAGCGCTGTGAACAGGTCTTTGCCGACGAGCCGGAGCTCTTTCGAGCCCACCGGCAGCGTCAGGATCAGTTGCGGGCTATGCAGCAGATCTATCGCTATCGGCTGGACTTTGCCATTCAGCCAGCACGCGAGCTGTTGAATCGCGAGGGCGATGCGAAGATTCTGGAGCCCGAGCGCGAATCGGCCATCGCTGCCCTCATGCGACTCGATGAAGAGCATCTGGTGCGCATCGCCGAAGTCCACCGTGCCTTTGAAAGACGCCTCGCCAGCCAGCGATTCCCGGCGCTCGAAGCGCAGCGGGCCAAGATCGCCGAGATCCTCGAAGGCTCGAGTGCCCTGGCGATCGCCGGTGGTCATGTCGCGGTTCTGCTCAATCGCATGCGTCTATGCGGCCTCGCCGAGCTGGCCGCCGAGCTGCCGATCGTCGCCTGGTCGGCCGGCGCCATGGCGTTGGCGCATCGCATCGTGCTGTTCCACGACAGCCCACCCCAGGGGGCCGGTAGCGCCGAGGTGCTCGACCTCGGCCTCGGCCTGTTCGACGACCTGCAACCGCTGCCTCATGCGCGCCGACGGCTACGCCTGAACGACCCCGGTCGGGTAGAGCTCTTCGCCCGCCGCTTCGCTCCGGCGCTGTGCCTAGCGCTCGACGAAGGTGCCGCGATCACTCGCGAAGACGGCCGCTGGCGGCCGATCTCGGGTCTGCGCCGGCTGTCGACCGATGGCCGAGTCGAGCGACTGGAGGCGGCGGCATGAGCCAAACTCTGACAGCACCCACTGGGGAAGACGAGGCCGCGGCTGGCGAGCCCCTGGCCGAAGCGTCAGAAGAAACTGCGACGGATGGCGAGCTGGCCATCGATCGGCTGATCCAGGCGGGGGACCTCTCCGGCGAGGCGCTCGATCGCTTCATCGCCGAGCACAGCTTCCCGATCCTCGAAGGCAGCTCGGTGACCTTCGTCTACCGCGGCGAGGCCGATGGTGTGCTGCTGCAGCACTTCATCTATGGCCTCGAGACCTCGCAAGCCTTCCAGCGGATCGAGGGCTGCGATCTGTGGTATCTGGTGCTGGATCTCCCCAGGGCGTCGCATCTGCAGTACAAGATCAATGTGCTGCACGGTGAGAACCAGAACTGGATTCTCGACCCACTCAACGCCCAGCGCGCCCTCGATCCCTTCGGTGCCAACTCCGTGGTGCGCTCGTTCGGCACCGAGCGGCCGGCTTGGACGTTTCCCGATAGCGAAGCCCGGCCCGGTCGCATCGTCGAAGCGTCGATCGAGAGTGCCGCTTTCGGTGGATCGCGCCAGGTTCAGATTTATCTGCCGGCCCGTTTCAGGCCCTCCCGGCGGTATCCGTTACTCGTCGTCCATGACGGTCGTGATTACATGCGATTCTCGTCTCTCGGCACAGTGCTCGACAATCTGATCCATCAGCTGGAAGTGGCGCCGATGATCGTGGCTCTCACCAATGCCGAGGAACGGCTGGAAGAGTACCCGGATCACCACCCCCACGCCGAGTTCCTCACCGATGAGCTGGTGCCTTGGCTGGAGAAGGCCTACCCGCTCCGTCCCGAGCCCTCGGCGCGCGGCCTGATGGGTGCCAGCTTCGGTGCCGTCGCGTCCCTCTCTTGCGCCTGGCGAAACCCGGGTGTCTACGGCCGCCTGCTGCTGCAGTCGGGCTCTTTTGCCTTCACCGACATCGGCCAGCACCAGCGCGGTCCGGCCTTCGATCCGGTGGTCAAGTTCGTCAACGCGTTCCGTAAGAAGCCGGGTCGTCCGAGTGAGAAGGTCTTCGTCAGCTGCGGCACCTATGAATCGTTGATCTACGAGAATCGCTCGATGGTCCCCCTGTTACAAGCGACAGGGATGGACGTACGCTATGTCGAGGCCCGCGACGGGCACAATTGGGAAAATTGGCGGGATCGTCTGCGCGAAGGGCTGTCGTGGCTGTTTCCCGGCCCTTTGTGGATGGTGTATGAATAGGGTGCAGAACCCATTCCAAGGGGTCTGTTGACCCGCCCGAACCCAGGAAGGACTCAGTTCCGTGGCAAATATCAAACGTGTTATCGGCCTTTCCCTTGGCGCCGACATCTGCTGGCCGATCTGTTACGAGGAGCTCTTGAAGCGTCTCGATCTGCACCTCGAGATCGGTGGCGACACGATCGAGTTCGAAGTCGAACGGCTGACCATCGAACCCTTCGATCTACAGCAGCCGTGCCGCTACTCGGTGGTCCTCGACCGTCTGACGCACTGGTACCACACCAGTCGCGAGTGGATCAAAAAGGCGATCATCCTCGATGACCTCTATGTGTTGAACAATCCGTGGACTCTCCAGTCGATGGAGAAGCAGACCACTTACTGCGCCATGATGCGCCTCGGTCTGCCGGTGCCGCGCACCTGGATGGTGCCCCCCAAGGCCTACGAAGAGCATGCCGATCTCGAGCCGACGCTGCAGCAGTACGCCCAGCTCTTCGACTTGGCCGACGTCGGCAAGCAGCTCGACTACCCACTGTTCATCAAGCCCTATGATGGCGGTGCCTGGGTCGGCGTCAACAAGATCGACGACGAGGAGCAGCTACGCGCCGCCTACGAAGAGAGTGGCAAGAAGCTCATGCACCTGCAGAAGGCGGTCGATGGCTACGACCTCTTCGTGCGCTGCCTGGGGGTCGGGCCGCAGGTCAATCCGATCCTCTACGATCCCTCGGCGCCGCTGCACGACCGCTACAAGGTCGCCAGCGATTTCGCCTCCGACGACGAGCTGCAGCTGCTGCGGCAGATGACCCTGACGATCAACACCTTCTTCGGTTGGGACTTCAACTCCTGCGAGGCCCTACGCAAAGACGGCGTCTACCATCCGATCGACTTTGCCAACGCCTGCCCCGACTCACAAGTGACGTCGTTGCACTACCACTTCCCGTGGTTGATCAACGCCCAGATCCGCTGGTCGGTCTTCTGCGCCGCCACCGGCCGCAAGATGCGCCAGAACGTCGATTGGGAGCCCTTCTACGACATCGCGCGGCAAGACCTGCCCTTCGCCGAGCGCATGGCCGAGTACGGTCGGATCGCCGAAGAGCGCCTCGAAACCGAACGCTTCGAAGAATTCTGCGCCGAACACCTCGGCCACCTGGACGAGGTCTCACGCGAGTTCTTCGACTCGGACATCGCCAAAGGCGCCGTCCGTGCCAAGGTGGAATCCCTCTTCCCCGAGCACGAGCACGAGCAGTTCACCGAGCACTTCTGGGGCTTGATCCAGAGCTGGCGCGAGCAGCCGGTTAGCTAATGTTCGCCGCGGCGCTCGGCCCCTTGCGGGCGGCGCTGCGCTGAACTCGCAGGGCCTCTACGGTAAATCTAGCCGCTGAAGGCAAGGCTCTTCTAGTAACGGAACGAGGCCCTGCTCAGACACGCCTCCGCGCCGTCCTCTGGGATCCGAGCGCCGCTCCTGAACCGCTGAGAGGCGATCTAACTTGTGAGCTGACGGTAGAGGTTTTCGTATTCGGCGCCTTGGCGCTGCCAGGAGTAGTCCTGCTCCATGCCGTTGCGGCGCAGGCGCTCCCAGGACGGTTTGTCCTTGAAGGTGGTGAGGGCTGTCTTCAGGGCCCAGGCGAAGCCGGTACGGTCGTAGTGGTCGAAGACGAAGCCGGTGCCCTCGCCGGTGGCGGGATCGAACAGCTGTACGGTGTCGGCCAGCCCGCCGGTCTTGCGCACGATCGG
>JBCCGX010000282.1:0-9737 GCA_039029035.1 Acidobacteriota bacterium
GCTGTTTCGGGCGCAACGCTCGCGCAGCCCGTGGTAACGATCTGTTGGGCATGACCAGAAAGGGGAACGCAAATGAAGAAGCGGCACAAGAAGCTGAGCTTGAATCGCGAGACGATCCGGCGCCTGGAGCAACCGCAGATCGAGAGAGCACAAGGCGGATGGACCGGGCCGAGCGAGTGCTACACCTGCATCCAGACGGTCTGCTACGTCTGCCCCACCGATCCGCCCTGCCTGATCGAAGATCCACAGCCCTGAGCGAATCTCAGCCCTGAGCGAGTCTCAGGCCTGCGCGAGAGTTCTCAGCCCTGAGCTCCGAGCTCACCGGCTGCAGCGCTCGATCGACTCGCCTGAGCGGGGTCCGGCACCACCCAGGTGCCCGCCTCGCCGGCGAGCGCGCTCACCAAGTGCGTCGGATCGGTGATGATGCCATTGCCCCCGGTGGCGGCAATGAAATCGATCATCGAGCGGATCTTGGGGCCCATGCTGCCGGCGAGGAAGTGGCCCTCGGCGTGGTACCGGCGCGCTTCGGACAGGGTCATTCGATCGAGCCACTGTTGTTGCGGCTGATTGAAGTGAATCGCCACCCGTTCGACCGCGGTCGAGATCAGTAGTAGGTCGGCACCGAGCTGCTGCGCCAGCAAGCTGGACACGAGGTCTTTGTCGATCACCGCCTCGATACCCTGCAGATCGCCGGCCTCGTTCTCGAACACCGGGATGCCGCCACCGCCGCAGGCGACGACGATCGTGCCTTCGGCCAGCAGCTGGCGAATGAGGCCGAGCTCGAGGATCGCCTCGGGGCGGGGCGACGGCACCACCCGGCGCCAGCCACGGCCTGCGTCTTCCTTGACCACCCACCCCTGCTCCGCCGCCCGCTGGCGTGCTGTGGCCTCGTCGAGGTGCGGACCGATCGGCTTGACCGGATCGTCGAAGGCCGGATCGGCACGATCCACCAGGGTCTCCGACACCAGGGTCGCCACCTCCCGATCGACCCGGCGACGACGAAACTCGTTGCGCAGCGAGCGCTGGAACATGTAGCCGATCGAGCCTTGGGTGTTCGACGTGGCGTAGTTCATCGGGATCGGCGGCACTTCGTGAATGCCGAGCTCGACGCGCCGCAGAATGAACCCCACCTGCGGCCCGTTGCCGTGAGTGACCACCACGTCCCAGCCCGCCTGCACGATGTCGGCGATGTAGTGCGCCGTCTCTGCCGCAGCTTTGGACTGACAGGGGATGGCGATGTGCTCGTCGTCGACGATCAGCGAGTTACCGCCGACAGCGACCACCGCCAGCTTGCGAGCGGAGCTCTGGCGCACTCAGCTCACCTTGGCACGCTGGTCGCTGATGTAGGCTTCCAGTCTGGAGACCCACTTGGTATCAAGGCCATCGTGCTGGATCACCAGCAGGTCGCCGACCAGCCGAACCAGGGCGGCGACGAGATCGATATCGTCTTCGCTCACCGCACGACTCCGGGCGACAAGACTGTCCCAATCGCCCACCAGGCGTTCGAGGTGCCGCATACGGCGACGCTCCTCGGCCTCCTCGACCAGGTTCTCGAACACCGAGGGCCTTTCAGCCGCTTCGACCAGAGCCGCGATCTGTTCCTCGCGCTCGAGAATCTCACCTTGCAGCTTCTGGATCGCGGCGATGACGTCGTCGACAGCCAGATGTTGGCTGCCGTCCTCTCCAAGGAGCTCCCCACTCACCTCGGTCGCCGCAGTTAGTTCGTCTGTGATCTTGCTCATTCCTAACCTTTTGACCGTGCGGCCCCGACAAAAGTCCTTTGAAGCATCGGAGGATTCTACATCAAGTCCGGCCGCGCCGCCCGAGGCAGCCACGTGCCGCGGGAGCCGGGCTGGCGTGCCGAGCTGAGGGGCCGGGCTACAGGCCGAGGACCCGGGCGATGATGTTGCGCTGGATGTCCGACGTGCCGGAATAGATCACCCCGCCCAGGGCGTCGCGGACATCGCGCTCGACCTCGAACTCCGCCAGGTAGCCCTTGGCGCCGTGGATGCGCATGGCATCGAGGCTGTTGGCGGCGAAAGCTTCCGAGATCTGCAGCTTGGCCATCGCTGCCTCGAGCGCCGCGGGCTCACCGCGCTCCTTCATCCAAGCCAGCTTGTAGAGCAACAGACGGGAGGTCTCGAGGCGCAGTTTCATCTCGGCAATGCGATTGGAGACCGATTGATACTTGCCGATCGGCTGATCGAACTGCCGGCGCTGGCGGGCGTAGGCAATGCAGTCGTCGAGCTGCCGGGCCATAGCGCCGACATGGCTGGCGAAGACAAAGCTGCGCTCCCAGTCCATCGAATGGGTGAAGACGCTGACCCCGATCCCTTCCGGCCCCAGCCGGTTTACTTCGGGCACGAAACAATCTTCGAGAACGATGTCCCCCAAAGGGTTGGTGCGCAAACCCATCTTCGCCTTCGCCGACGAAGCCGTGTAGCCGGGAAAACCTCGCTCGACCAAGAAAGCCGAGATGCCCCACTGGCCGACGCTGGGATCGGTGCTGGCGAAGACCAGGGCGAGATCGGCGACCGGTGCCAGGCCGATGTAGGTCTTGTGGCCGTTCAGCCGATAGCCGCCCTCGACCTTCTCGGCTCGGGTCTCGAGGCTGAAGGCGTCTGAGCCACTGCCGGGCTCGGTCATGCCGTGCGCCGCCAGAAGCTCGCCGGAGCACAGGCGCGGCAGATAGCGCTGCTTCTGCTCTTCGCTACCGAACTGCAGGAGCGGCTCCTGGACGCTCCACAACTGGCCATTGAGCCCCAAGGTGAGGGCGTTGTCGCGGCAGCCGTAGCCGATCCCTTCCAGTCGGCGGATGGTGCTGACAACATCGAGCCCACTACCGCCATAGGCTTCCGGCATGCACCAGCCGAGCACCCCGAACGCGCCGCACTTGCGCCACAGCTCGAGCAGGAAGGTGCCCTCGGCGTCACGTCGCGCCAAGTCAGCATCGAGCGCACGCTGGGCGAACTCGACGCTCGCGGTGTAGCCCTGCTCCTGTTCTGTGGTCCAGCTGAAATCCATCGTGGGGGTCATCCGTTCGGCGCCTGGCACCGAAGTGGCGAGCAGGGTCGAGATGATAGCCGATACGGTTGCCAGACTCATGCCCCACCGCTAAGATCCGCGCCCTGACCAGAGTACAGACAAATCCACCTTGCGCGAAGAGAAGCACGTTGGAGCGAGCATCCAGCGAAGCTGCCTCGGAGCAGACCTGCCTGAGCCACCAGCTCGAGCCGTCGGACGAGCCCAAAGTGAAGTTCTTTCGATCCCCCCACGCAACTCCGGGCCGGCGGCAGACCGTCAGCCCCGCCGTCATCCTGGCCCTGGGCCTCGTCCTGCTTTGGCCCTCCATCGCCCAGGCCCATACCACCGGCGAGAGCTATGTCTGGCTGAACGTCGAGCCGACGCACCTGGCCGGGCGCTTCGAGCTCAGCATCGACGATCTGGTCGCCAAGCTCGAGCTCGCCATCCCAGAAGACGCAGCAGCCAGGCAGCAAGCCATCGAAGCGACGGCTTCAGAGGTGCAGAGCTATCTCCGCCAGCACTTCGAGATTGCCTCGGGTGGCGTCCCATTACCCTACGACTTCACCGCGACGAACCTGGTCGACGTCGAGAACTTGGGCCCGTTCGTGCAGTACCACTACCGCACGCCGGCGATCGAAGTGCCTGATCTCCTGGAGGTTCGCAACACGGTCTTTCTGGAGGGCGATCGTTTCTACCGCAGCTTGTTGTGCATCGAGTACGACCGCCGGCGCGACACGGAATACGGTGAGGAGTTCACCGCTCTGGTCTTCAGCTCGGCCAACGACGAGCAGGTGCTCGACTTGACCGATATCCGCGCGCTGTTGCGGGTGCGTGATTTCGTCTGGCAGGGCATCCTGCACATCTGGATCGGCATCGACCACGTGCTCTTCCTGGTCGCCTTGCTGCTGACGGCCGTGCTGCAGCGGTCCCCCGAAAAATCGGGCGAAGGGCCCGGCGGATGGCAGCCGGTCGGCAGCTTCCGCGCCGCGTTGTGGAACATCATCAAAATTGTCACCACGTTCACCGTTGCCCATTCGATCACTCTCAGCTTGGCAGCACTCGACATCATCAGCCTGCCGAGCCAGCTGGTCGAATCGATCATCGCCCTGTCGATCGTCCTGGTCGCGATCAACAATGTGTTGGCGAAGTTCACCGAGGGCAACTGGATTCTGATCTTCTTCTTCGGCCTGTTCCACGGCATGGGCTTCGCCTCGGTCATGGGTGAGCTGCCGTTCCGCATCATGCACCTGGTGCAGGTGCTGATCGCGTTCAACCTGGGCGTCGAGATCGGCCAGTTGGTGATCGTCGCGGCGATCTTCCCCCTGTTGTTTCTCTCCCGCCGCTGGCAGGGCTACCGTCCCGTCATCCTGACCGGGGGGTCGATCGCGATCGGCCTCATGGCGGCTTATTGGTTCATCGAAAGGGCGTTCGGGCTGTAGGTTCCCGTGATCTACCTTCTGCCACAGCTCGTCGACCGGGCAGCGGATCGAGCCGCGGATCACGAGGCCTTTTGCGGACCGGGCGAGCGCCTGACCTACGGCGACTTGGTCCGCCGGGCCAATCGCCTGGCCCACGCCCTGGTCGGAGAAGGTGTACGGCGGGGCGACCGGGTCGGCGTCTTCATGCCGCGCTGCCTGGAGTCGGCGGTTGCCGTCTACGGCATTCTGAAGTCGGGCGCCGCCTTCGTACCGATCGATCCCCATACGCCGGTCGGCGGCCTGCGGCGACTGATCGACGACTGCGGTTTGCATCACCTGGTGACCCACGACGCCCAGCGCTCGAGCCTCAGCCGGCTGGCGGAGGAGGCGACGCCCCTGCGCTCGATCGTCGGGCCGACACGGCCTATCGAGGGCCCGTTCGCGGTCCGGTCCTGGGCCGACCTGGCGACCTTGCCAGCCGGGTCGGGGCCTGATGTCGGCAGCCTCGAAGATGATCTCGCCTACATCATGTACTCATCCGGTTCGACCGGCCGGCCGAAGGGGATCATGCACACCCACCGCAGTGGGCTGGCCTACGCGCACCTCTCGGTCAGCACCTACGACGTCGGACCGGACGATCGGATCGGCAATCACTCCCCACTCCATTTCGACATGTCGACCTTCGGCTATCTCTCCGCTCCTCTGGCGGGTGCCACGACGCTGCTGATCCCCGAGGCTTACACCAAGCTGACCGCCAGCCTGTCGCGCCTGATGGAGACCGAACGGTTGACCATTTGGTACTCCGTCCCCCTGGCCCTGATCCAGCTGCTGCTGCGTGGCGTGCTCGAATCGCGCGGCCTCGACGGCTTGCGCTGGGTCCTCTTCGGCGGTGAGCCCTTCGCCCGCAAGCATTTGCGCCAGCTGATGGCGCGCTGGCCCCGGGCGCGGTTCTCCAATGTTTACGGCCCGGCCGAGGTCAATCAGTGCACCTTCCATCACCTGCCGCCGAATGCCGGCCCCGTGGCGGACAGCGAGGTTGGAGACAGCGAGCCGGTGCCGATCGGCAAGACCTGGGACAACACCGAGAGCCTGGTCTTGGACGAGCACGATCAACCGGTCGCCCAGGGCGAGGTCGGCGAGCTACTGATCCGCTCGGCGACGATGATGCGCGGCTACTGGGGCCGGCCGGAGCTCGACGCCGACGCCTTCTACCGCCAACCGGCCGCGGGAGGTATGCAAAAGGTCTTCTATCGCACCGGCGATCTCGTCCGGCGTACGCCAGAGGGTGAGCTGTTGTTTCTCGGCCGCAAAGATCGTCAGGTGAAAGTCCGCGGTTACCGGGTCGAGCTCGACGAGATCGAGCGCGCCCTGGCAGCCCATGAGGCGGTCGCCGAAGCGGCGGTCTACCCGGTACGGGTCGACGGCCCGGTCGAGCATCTTCGGGCGGCGGTCCGGCTCAAGCCGGAGGGCCCTATCGAGCCGGCCGAGCTGCGCGCGGCGATCGCCCACCTCCTGCCGGCTTACGCCGTACCCGAAAAGATCGAGATCCGCGACGCCTTGCCGCGGACCGCTAGCGATAAGATCGATCGACGCACCCTGCAACAGTTGGCCGAAGCCGCAGCCGCGACAGCCGATCGCCAAGCGCCGGAAGCCAGAGGAGCGGTGGAGTAGGCAAGATGGCTGTCGTTCGTTCACAGGCCGAGCACGACCTGGCTGACTTCGTTGGCCGTGAGCTGGTCGACGAGCCCCTCCCGACACCCCTCGGGGCCGACGATGACCTGCTGAGCAGTGGGTTGATCGACTCTCTCGGCGTGATGCGCCTGATCCGCTTCATCGAGGAACGGTTCGGCGTCTCCATTCCTCCGGCCGACATCACGATCGAACACTTCATGACCCTGGGCACGATCGTCACCTACCTCGAGTCGCTCGGGAGCCGCGATGGAAGCTCAGCCGAGGGATGACCTTTTCCAGCGGTCGAACCTGACCCGCGGCCAGCTGCTGCTGTGGACTGGTCAACAGCTCCATCCACGGACGCCGCTCTACAACATGGCCTTCCGCTTCGACTTCCGCGGGAGGATCGACCCACGAGCTTTTCGGCAGGCCTTTGTCCAATTGGTGGCAGAAAGTGACGCGCTGCGCACCGTGGTGGAAAACCGAGCGGGCGTGCCCTGGCAAGTCGTCCGGCCGCGCCTCGACACCGCCTTGTCGATCATCGATCTGTCGACGCTCGACGATCCGGCGACAGTCTGTCGTGAGCTGGCCCAGGCCAGCTGCGAGAGACCGTTCGATCTCGAACGCCGCCTCTTCGACGCTGCGCTCTACCGCCTCGGTGATGAGCGTTACGCCTGGTCCTTCAGCCAGCATCACCTGGTCACCGACGCCTGGTCCGTAACGGTCCTCTTCCGCCGATTGGCCGAGCTCTACGGTGGCCTGGCGACTGGCGAGTCGCCCGACGTCGCCCTCCTGGCCGATTTCCAGGCAGCCGTGGCCGACCAGCGAGCCAGCCCGACCGACCGCGAAACGGCAGACCACTGGCGCCAGCAAGCGGCCCACACCAGCCAGCCGGCTCGCCTCTACGGTCAACCCCCGGCGGGTCGCTCGACGGCCAGCGAGCGCCTGGCCTGCGATCTCGACGAACACCGTTCGGAGGCTTTGGTGGCCTTGGCGAGGCGGCCGGAAGCGCGCGCCCTGACCCTCGATTCGAGCCTGTTCAACCTCTTGGCGACGGTGCTGCTCGCCTACCTGCACCGAATCAGCGGCCAGACGATCCTCGCCGTGGGCGCGCCGACCCACAACCGAACATCTGCCGCGCTGCGCCGCACTGCCGGTCTGCTCACCGAGGTCTTCCCGCTCACGGTCGAGATCGAACCCGGCGCCAGCTTCCTCGATCTCTTGCGGGCCGTCCAGCGACAGAGCCAAGCTTTCCTGCGCTTCGCCCGGGCCGGCGCCAGCAACGCGCGGCAGAACCGCGGGATCAGTGCGGTGCTCAATTTCATCCGCGGCTCGTTCGACGACTTCGCTGGCACCCCGGTCACCGCCGAGTGGCTGCACCCGCGCCACCACGATCGGGAGCACGCCCTGCGTCTGCACGTCCACGACTTCGATGGCAGCGGCCGGCCAAATCTGCTGTTCGACTTCCGCTGTGATGTCTTCGACGCGCGGCGGCGATCCGAGGCCCCGGGCCACTTCTCGAGTCTGCTCGATGCCCTGCTCGAGGACTGGCAGCAACCGATCGCCACCGTCGACCTGCTGTCAGCCACCGAAGTCCGGCGGCAGATGGTCGAGCTCCACCCCGAGCGTCGCGCTCATGGCACCAGGGACTCCCTCGCCCAACGCCTGGCGCGCACCATCGAGCAGCGGCCGGAGGCGACGGCTCTACGCTGCGGTGAGGAGCACCTCACCTACCGGACTCTCGATCGCCTCGCCGAGCGCCTGGCGGCGAAGAGCCGGCGCCTGGCGGCGAAGAGCCGGCACGATACCCTCGGTGACGAGCCGATCATCGGCCTGTGCATGCAGCGGTCGACCGAGGCGTTCGTCGCCATCCTCGCGCTGCACCGCGCCGGCACGGCCTACCTGCCGATCGACCCGGCCTGGCCCGCCGAACGCATCGCCCTGGTCATCGCCGACGCCGGCCTCTCCCTGATCCTCACCCAGCCGATGACCGACGAGCCGGTCTGCCACCACGCTCGCACTCTGCAGGTCGAGCCCCAGGCACTGCACAGCGAGGAAGGTACCCTCGGCCCAACGACGGGGCCGGAGCCTTCACCGGCAGCCGAGGCCTATCGGCTCTACACCTCGGGATCCACCGGACGCCCCAAGGCAGTGGTGGTCAGCCGCGGCGCTCTGACCCATTACGTCACCTGGGCCAGCGCTCACTACTGCGCCGATGCGCCCCACAACCTGCCGCTCTTCTCACCCCTGACCTTCGATCTCACGGTGACCTCGATCTACTTGCCGCTGGTCACCGGCGGCACCGTAGTGATCTATCCCGAGACCGGCCGCCGGGTCGACCTGGCATTGCTCGATGTGGTGGCGCAGAATAGTGTCGACCTGATCAAGCTGACCCCGTCTCACCTCGGCCTGCTGCAAAGCAACGCGAAAGGAGGCGCGCAGGGACGCTCACGGGTTCGCCAGCTGATCTTCGGCGGCGAGGCGCTGAACCGCGAGGCCGCTCTCCGGGCCGTGGCCCACTTCGGTGACGCGGTGCGCATCGACAACGAGTACGGACCGACGGAGGCCACGGTCGGCTGTATCGTGCACTCCTTCGACCGCCAGGCCGACCGACTCGACGTTCCGATCGGCCGACCGATCCGCGGCATGCAAGCCTATGTCCTCGACCGTATGCTGCAGCCGTTGCCCGAAGGCATCGTCGGTGAGCTGTACCTGGCCGGTGACGGTCTGGCGCGCGGCTATGCCGGGCGCCCCGCCCACACCGCCGAGCGCTTCCTACCCCACCCCTTCGAGCACGGCCAACGACTCTACCGCAGCGGTGACTTGGCGCGCTTCGGCCGCGACCCGGACGGCCGCCTGCGGCTCGAGTACTTGGGCCGCGGCGACGAGCAGGTGAAGATTCGCGGCGCCCGCATCGAGCCCGGCGAGATCGAAGCCGTCCTGGCCCAACACCCCCAGTTGGAGGACTGTGTCGTCCTCAAGTTGGACGACGCACCAACGGCCCGTGCTGACGCTCGACTGTGCA
The DNA here is from genome assembly GCA_039029035.1 of Acidobacteriota bacterium. Lineage (GTDB taxonomy): Bacteria > Acidobacteriota > Thermoanaerobaculia > Multivoradales > J023 > JAAELT01. Next base: position 9,139 of record JBCCGX010000282.1, read on the forward strand.
GTCGCTGCGGCCTGCCGTCGACCTACCCGCAGACCGATCTCGACACGGCCGGCGTGTGTAACCACTGCCGCGCTTTCGACACCTACGAGCCTCGGCTGCGGCGCTACTTCGGTACCCTCGACGACCTGCGTGCAATCCTCGATGGCGCCCGCGACGCCCCCACCTACGATTGTATGGCGCTCTACAGCGGCGGCAAGGACAGCACCTACGCCCTGTGCCAGCTGGTCGACATGGGTTATCGCGTGCTCGCCTTCACCCTCGACAACGGCTTCATCTCGGAGCAGGCCAAGACCAACATCTTGCGTGTCGTCCAGGCTCTCGGTGTCGACCACGTGTTCGGCTCGACCCCGGCGATGAACCGCATCTTCGCCGACAGTCTGGAGCGCCATGCCAATGTTTGTCAGGGCTGCTTCAAGACGATCTACACTCTGAGCACCCAGTTGGCTCAGCAGAAGGGCATTCCCTTCATCGTCACCGGCCTGTCGCGCGGCCAGCTGTTCGAGACCCGGCTCACCGAAGACCTGTTCAGCGGCCCCGATCTCGACAGCGAGCGCATCGACCAGATGGTCCTGGCCGCCAGGAAGGCCTACCATCGGACC
>JBCCGX010000283.1:0-9733 GCA_039029035.1 Acidobacteriota bacterium
CCCCCCGTCAAGTGTGTGCGGGGCAAACGCCGCGAGCGTGTCGCGGTTCGGCTAAATCGCGCGTGGGGCGCCCTCGCTTCTTTGTTTTTTTGGGCCGGGGTGGGGTTGGCGCTCGCCGGCCTGTATATTTTTGGGGCTAGCGAAACCCACTCCATTTGCGAACCGAGGATCGGCCGCAGACCCACCCGGCCAGCGCTGGAGTATCTGAAACGGCCACAGATGTGACGACTCTTCCGATGTTCCCTTTTCCGAAAGTTCTGCGCGTCCTCTTCTAACAAGCCTCGGCAAGAGTCCAGAGACCGTTGCAGGGGAGTGATCTATCGCGCTGGCAAGCCGAGACGTCACAACATCAACCGACCCGCCAACCAGCCCAGCCATCCCGAGGAGACGCGAAATGAAGGAACAGCCACGGTTCGATCCAAGGACTCTCTCGATTCTCCTTTGCTCATCCCTTTTTCTGTGCGCCTCGAGCCTGCTCGCCGCCCCTCAAGGCTCCGGCGCGGCGGCGGGGAGTTCTAGCGAGCACTCCCTGAGCCGCAAGGGCCATAGCCTCGATCTCGAGGGCAATTTCGTCCCTGGCACCTACACTATGGCCCTCCAAGCCGGCACGCTAGCACAGAGTTTCGACGTTGTGGTCGACACCGGCAGCGCCAACCTCATCCTGCTGGGCGACAGCGCCTTATGCGACAACTGCGCCGATGCCGTCGGCCAAAGCTATGACCCGAGCAAGTCTTCGACCGCCCAGCTCGGCGAAACGACGTTCTCCGTCCACTACGGCGAGGGCTCCCTCGAGGCTCGCGAAGTCAGCGACAAGGTCGCCTTAGGCAGCCTCTCGCCGATCGATTACAACTTCGCCGTCATGACCCACCAAGCGGGTATTCACAACACCCTCGGCGTCACATATAAAGCCGTAGCGCAGCCGCAGGGCAAGCCCTTGACACCTTATCTCGACGAGCTCGTCCAGCAGACCGGCATGGCCGACGAGTTCTCCATGTTGCTGTGCATCGAAGGTCAGAGCAAGATCACCTTCGGTGCCTCGGATGTCGAGGTGTCTAACTACACTGACATCGTAGAAGAGAAGTGGTACGTCGTCGCGCCGAGCAAGATGCAGGTCAAGGGGGGCAAGCGCTTGGGTAAGTTCTCGGCCCGTGCCGTGGTCGACAGCGGCACGACGGAGCTCCTGGTGCCGGCGAGCATGAACGCCAAGATCCTGCGAGCCCTGCAGCCAGTAGCGCAGAAGAACAATCTCGATCTCTCCCACGCGCTGTTCGAAACCTCGGCTGAAGTGATCGCTCAATTCCCGGTGCTGCAGGTGGTGATCGAGAACTCCGAAGGGCAGAAGATCAACCTCGACATCGCACCCCAAACCTACTTCGGCAAGGTGGCCACTGTCGGCTATCGGCTACTCATCAGCGTCATGAACACGGGACAGGTCATCCTCGGCGAGGTCTTCATGCAAAACTACCATGTGGTTTTCGACCGCGCCAACAAGCGCATCGGGTTCGGCTCCAACGCGGCGTGTGGGTGAGCTACCGCGGACCTGCCCGATACGAGCGCCTTCGCCACCTGCTCCGAAGCAGGTGACGGAGGCGCCGACAGAGCCCTCTAGCTGAGATCCAGCGTCTTCTCGAAGGCTCGGACCTCGTGGCGTGCCATGGCGAGGTTGGATTTGTTCCGATCCATCACGATGTAAAGAAACAGCACCGCGGCGGAGCCCAACGGTCGGATGATGTGGTACTGCTTGCCGAGAGAGATCAAGATGTCTTCGATCTGGTCATCGAGCTTCAGGGAGTCCATTGTCTTGCGCTTAGCGCGCACCACTTCGGTATTGCCTGCCGCCGCGACCTCGAGGTTGACCGGCCCGCCGCCGGTCGCTCCGAGCATCATGCCGCTACTGCTGTCTACCAGGCAGGCGCCGAGGAAGCCATCGATCGCATTCAAAGGTTCGAGATCAAATTTGGCCATTTGAAGTTTCTCCATAACAAGGCTCGCTCGAGAGGGTTTGGGAGATCCAGACCGCGAGCCAGATAAGGCTTGGAACTCCTCGGAAGTGGATGAACTAACAGAGCTGGACGCAGAGCGGTCGCCCTTCAGCAGTGGATCCTCACCGGCATATCCGGGTTCGAGACCGGTTCTCGCGAGAGCGGCTCTTCGGTTGATTCCTTCGGTCCTAAGGCCAAAGGTCTCGATGGCTGACCAGATGCGGGCCGCCGTCTCGGCACTTTGTTCGCTTGCCGACCATTCTTCGACCTGCCGGATCAGAATCTGTATCTCGACTTGCTCGTCGAGGCGTGCATGCGGGAAAGCCAGCGAGTCGCGGATCGAATTCAAGGCACGAAGGGCAGGTTCGAGCCGATCGGCTTCCAACTCGAACCTAGCAGTGATCGCAACGAGTCGTTGTCGCAGCTCTTCATACGACCTACGAACCATGAGACCGAACTCGATCTCGGCCTTGTGGGCCTTCTTGGGGCTCGAGCCGCGAGCAACGGTCCGCGTGTCGGCTTTGGGGCTATCTTTCTCTTCCGCCTTGCGTCCGGCCGCTCCTTTCTGGAAGGCGCCTGCGCGCCGATCGAGACCAGAGAGAACATCTTGATGGAAGGTGCGCAAACGGGCTCTGAGAGTAGTGGTGTCGGCTTCCAGGGCGGCATCCTCGAGCTTCATTTCGCGCGTCGCAACGACCCTCCCGCCGAGAAAAATCTCGGTCCGAATGGTGTTACCGCAGAGCTCCGACTGCACATGAAAGTCTCGACCCAGCAGATTGACACTCTCGTTGAGACCGCCGACGATCAAATTCTTATCGGCACAGTCGGTCGATTCGAGACGCCTGGCCGAACCCGAGCTGGCGCGATCACCGATCACTTGCAGGCGCACGGGCTCCATCTGCCCTTGTCCCTGTCGTCCAACATGTGGTTTGACTCGTGCCGTGGCATGCTGCCCCCTTGACTCTACCGTATCGATTTTCTTCGCCGCTTGCATCGTTTTCTCGAATCGCAGCCTCAAGCCTCTCCGCGCTACCCTGATGCGATCAATAGCAAGTCATCGCGACAAGGGACAAGGGCCAATGAACATTTCCTATTTGTAATGCAAGAAGTAATGTACGCACCCTTTCAACCACTTCTTGCTACTCAGCATGAGCACAGATTATCCACCCTCAATATTAAATTTTTTATTACATTCAGGCCCACCACGGCGACGCCTTCCTTGTAAACCATTACACCTTGACCCAGCATCCGACAGCCAACATAACAGCCAAGATCACAAGCGCCAGGCAGCGCTCCCCGAGAAGACCGCGAGCCGAACCGCGAACACCGGCGAGTCGGCCGAGTCCGCTCAGGCTATCCAACAGACCGTGCCCAGGCCAGGCCAAGCCGGCTCACGTCACGCGACCCGGTGCGGTCGTTACCGGCAGCTGCCGCCGGCAACGCGGCATGGTAGAGTTGACACCGGGGAACCGAGATGGAAAACACGGCCGAAGACCCCTCCCAAACAGAGCAGGAGTATGCCGAGCTTCGTGTTCGCTTGGAGAGCACGGTGCGGCGGATCTGCCCGGCCTGGATGGCCGATCGGCGCGAAGACCTGGTGCAGGTGGCGCTGATCAAAGTCATGGGCATCGTTCGCCGAAGTGAGAAATCGCGCCAGTTCTCATCGTCTTATCTATGGCGGACGGCGCAGAGCGCCTTGATCGACGAGATTCGTCGTCACCGCAAGCGCAACGAGGTCGGCCTCGAAGACGCTGCCGATACCGGCGTCGCCTTCGAAGCCGATCAACCGAAACCCGACGAAGAGGCTGTGGGGCGAGAGACTGGAAAAGAGGTTTGGGAATGCTTGAATGGGCTGGTTCGACCTCGGCGCCTGGCGGTGACCCTCCACCTCGAAGGGTACGCCACGGCGCAGGCGGCGCCACTGCTGGGTTGGAACAAGAAGAAGGTCTATAACCTCGTGCATCGCGGCATGCAAGATCTCAGAGAGTGCCTCCGGGCGAAGGGACTCGGGCGATGATCCACAACGATGAAGAGCTACGGCGGGCGTATCTCTCCCACACCCGGGACCGGCTACCGGAAGACTCTCCCGGCCCCGAAGACCTTTGGCAGCTGGCCACCGGTGAACTGTCGGCGTCTGAAGCGCGTGGCTGGATCGATCACATCTCCCGCTGTCCCGCCTGCGCCGAAGACTTTCGCCTGACCCGGCAGATGGTCGCCGAAATGTCGGACGAGGCTGATCTAACGGTGGACAGCTCTGCGGAAGAGCCCACCGACATCACCGAAGTCAGCGGCCGATCCGTCGTGGCCTTTCCCCAGCGATCCGATGGGAGTCGCTGGTGGCGCAACGTCGCCGCGGCGGCCGCCGTGCTGATGGTCGCCGGTGGCATCGGCTGGCGCTTGGCCCAACCCGACGACGTCACCTTCCGCCAAGGTGGAGAGACCCTTGTCCAGTCGCTCCTGGCGGATGATCGGATCGCTCCCCGTGCGGAAGCCAACCTGCGCTGGAGCGGCCCCGAAGGGGCGGTCTACGATCTCATCGTCACCACCGAGGCACTGGAGATCATCTACCAGGCCGAAGGGCTGGCGACGACCGAACTGCAACTACCGAAAGAGAGGCTCGAGGGCCTGCCAGCCGGCACAGTCTTACGCTGGCACGTGGAGGCCGTGCTGCCCGACGGCACCCGGCTGCCTTCCGACACCTTCGATTTAAGCCTGGCCGACGAGTGAGCCCGACGGAGTCTTTTTCTCCGACAGTGCTCGATCTGTGTTCAACGGATGAGTAAATCGGAACGACACGTCGTTCTCTCATCAGACGCTCGATCAACGAGCACTGAAAAGGAGAAGACAATGTTCGAGAATCCAAATATCGGCCGATGCCTGGCCGCCCTCTTGGCCGCTTTCGCCCCCCTTATCCTCCAAGCCCAGGGCACTGGCCCGAACGACGACAAAGTCACCCCGCCGCCGGTCGACGAGGCCCACGAGCTCTACGCCGCCGTGTGGCACGCCGAAGCCGAGCGGGCTCGCCTGCTGCGCTCGGATGATCCGCCCAGCTTCGCACCCCAGGTGGGGTTTCGCCTCACCGATATCCAAGTCTGGCTCGAGGACGGGGACCGCAAATACCTTGGCGTCTTCCGCCCCGCCGAGGACGAAGAGCATCTTCTGGTCGAGCCGCTCGAAGAGTCCGACTTCGAGCAAGAAGTCGCGGATCAGCTGGGCCAGGACCACTGCCTGTCGGGCTTCGAGATCTGGAACGAGAGCGGCCAGGTCCACTACTCCGGCGTCTTTCGACCCGCTCCTGCACAAGACCCCTGCACCGACGGGCTCTTCGAGGTCGGCCTTAGCGTCGTCGAATTCAATCACAAGCTACAGACCCACGGCGCCAGCCATCACCTGGTGGATTTCGAAACCGTGGTCGCCAACGACCAGCTGCGGATCAGCGCGCTCTGGCAGCGGGGGGCCGAGACGAGCCCGGTCTACGCCCTGCTCGGCGTCTCCTGGGGGACCTTCCATGAATGGACCCACGACCTGACGCAAGAGGGCCATCGGCTGGTCGATCTCGACATTCAGATCGGCTCGAGGACGCTGGGGGGCGAGCAGCCGTCGCCCAACCCGGACCGCGTGGCCAAACATGAATTCGGTTCCTTCACCGACCGGCCGATGATCTCGGGGATCTGGCGCGTCGGCACCGGGATGGACTGGCTCGCCATCGACTTCCACTGGGACGAGATCAACTGTGCCCATAATCTGCTGAGCGTGGGGTTCGAAGATAGTGGCTTGATCATCAAAGCGGTCGACGACACGACGGTCCAAACGACCTTCTGCAAAGAGAACGAAGGCGCCCCGATCCTTTCGCCAGGAGGCCAGGTGATGCGTCTGGCAGCGATCGAGGCCTACACCACGTCGCTGTTCCAACCGCTCGTCAGCCCGACCCATTTCGGGGTGCTACACAACAGCGGCTCCTCAGGCCCTCCCTGACGGTTCCGCGCAATTGACCGTGCGACGACTTGCACTCTTACTCCGCCTGGCTCCCTCTCTTCCGATGGCGTGTCCTGGAAGGTCGGGAGCCGGCTGGCGACGTCGCGACGTAGGCTCTCGGCGCCTGGTGTCGAGAACGGTGGCTCTGGGCTTCGCTTTGGGGTTGTCGGCGGTCTCCCTGGCCGCCGACCCGCTGACGCAGTGCGAAGCGGCCTACCGCGCCCGACCGGATGGCTGGAATGCTTGCGGCTGCTTCTACGACGCCGTGGTGCGGCATGGCCTGCTGGAGGGTGCGGAGCGCCATCTCGAAGCCCATCACACCGCGACGCCCGACGACGCTTGCCTGAACTTCAATCTAGGCCGGTTGCGTCTGCTCACCAACCAGCCATCCGCCGGGCCTCTGTTGCTCGTCGCGGCCGAGGGATACGCCGCCCTGGGCGAGTACGAAGGTGAGGTCTACGCCTGGATCAATCGCAGCCGCTTCTTGCGCCAACGCGGCGATGTGCCGGCCGCCAGCGAAGCACTAGAGGCAGCGAGTCGCGCGGCGGAGGTGGCGGGCGACTCGATGCTCGGTGCCCAGGTGCCCTTGGAGCAAGCCCGCAACATGCTGCAAAGCGAGGACGATTTGGAGCGCGCTATCCGGCTGCTCTTCGAAGTCGAGGCCTTGGCCTTCCCAGACGGGCCGACCTTCTTGCGCCGCGATACCCTGCAGGCTTTGGGCGAGGCACACTTTCTGCTCGGCAGGTACCGGCAAGCCGAGACCTACTACCGCCGCACGATCGAGGTCACCAGGGAGTCGGGTGATCTGTACGGCGAAGCGACGGCGCTGTACAACGCGGCCAGCGCTCGCCTGGCGGCTGGCCCGGGGCGCGACCAGCAACAGGCAACACTGGAGCTGCTACAGCAGGTCCTCGACACGGCGATAGCGGCCCGTCAACAACGGGCCGAGGCGTATACGCGGCTGCGCATCGGCAAGCTGCTCGGTGGTGCACCAGGTAGGGAGGCGATTCTGGCGAGCATTCACCGGGCCTTGGAGATCGACGCCTCGGACATCCTCGCCGAGGCTCTCGGCGCCCTGGCAGTCCAAACGCTGCCACAGGATCCGATCGAGGCCCAGGACCTGGTCGACGAAGCGCTGGCCATCGGTCTCGAATCACCCGCTTATGGCTCCGGCGCCTATGGCTGGTTCGACCGCTTTCAGGTGATCTGGGCCACCCGGCCACGTGAGGCAGCGACGACCGAGGCCTTCGACTGGTTGCGGCTGATCGAGCGCCTGCGCGACCTGCAGCGCGCCGAGGGCAGCCGGACACGGCTCTTCGCGGTGTGGTCGGAGGTCTACTACCTCCTCGCCGGACGCTACCTGGATCCGGCCGCTGGCCTGCCCGACTCGGCCGTGGCCATGGCCGGACCACCGGATCTCGAGCTGGCCTTCACCATTCTCGAACGCCTGCGCGCTCGTGTCTTGCTCGAGTCGTTGGTGACCGAGCGCGGGGCGCCGACAGCCCCCGACTTTTCTCGGTCCGGCGATCCCCGATCCGACGAGCTGACCGCGACTTTGCGGGTCCTGGTCGAAATCAACCGCCGCTTGTTGGATCCCAGCCTCGATCTCGGTGCACGCGCCGAGGCCTTGGCCGAGCTTGACCAGCTCGAAAGGCGCGAGGCCGAGATTCGCGACCAACAAGCTCGCTCACTGGTTACAGAATCCCCCACCGAGGCCATCGACTTCGCCACCTTGGCTGACGTCGGCGCCAGCCTGGCGGAGGACGAAGCTCTCCTCGCCTTCCAACTGGCGCCGTGGGAAGACCTCTACGGTGACTTTGTCGGTGGCTCCTGGCTGATCGTCGTCACGCAGCAAGACAGCCGGGCCTATCGCCTGCCCGGCCGCGACGCACTGGAGCCGGTGCTGAAGGTCTTTCAGCATCTCTTCCCGCGCCGCAACGGCTCCGAGGCTCTACCCGCCCGCCGCCTCTTCGATGACCTGCTGCAGCCCGCTCTCGACGACCTGCCCGGCGGTATCGAACGCTTGACGATTGTACCCGACGGCGCTCTGCATCGATTGCCTTTCGCCGCCCTCGAGACCGCGGAGGGTGAATCCCTGAGCTCCCGGTACCGGCTCACCATCGCGCCGTCCGCCACCCTCTGGTTGCGCTGGCGATCGATCGATGCCGAGGCCGGCGCACGCACCCTCATCCTCGCCGATCCCCGCCCGGCCGGCGCCGACTCCGATGGCACGGTACCCGAGGGCGTGGCCGAACGCGGCTGGCCCCTGGCGCGCGGCGTCCGTCTGTCCGCCCTGCCCTACGCGCGGAAAGAGGGGCGCCTGGTGGCTCGTCGACTCGGCCGTTCGAGCGAGCTGCTACTTGGCGAAGCGGCCAGCGAGAGGGCCCTCAAGGCCGCTGGCGGCAGGCCCTTCGGCCTGCTCCACTTCGCCGCCCACGCTGTGGTCGACGGCGAGCGCCCGCAGCGCTCGGCAGTGGTGCTTTCTCCCGGGGGCCCGGAAGAGGACGGCCTGCTGCAGCCACGGGAGATCGCCGCGCTCGACCTCACCGGCAGCGTCGTGGTGCTTTCCACCTGCCAGAGCGCCGCCGGCACCGTGCTCGCCGGCGAGGGTCCCCTGAGCCTCGCCCGCGCCTTCTTCCAAGCCGGCGCCAGAACCGTCGTCGGCAGCCTTTGGCCCCTACGGGACGACGAAGCCGCCAAGCTCTTCGCCGTCTTCTACCGCCACCTCGGTCAAGGCCAAAGCGTCGCTACCGCCCTGGCCAACGCCCAGACCGAGCGCCGCGCCACCGGCGCCCCTGCCGCCGATTGGGCCGGCGTGAGCGTCCTCGGCGACGGCGATGCGGTACCGCTGCCGGGTGGCGTCGAAGCTCGCCCAATGCTGGCAGGCTGGATCTGGGTGCTTGCGATCGGCCTGGGGATCGGACTCCTCGGCTTCGCCGCATCCCGCAGGCGCCTGAGAGCGGACCGGCAAAAGTGAGAGCGGACCGGAGTCAGTCGGCCGAGGTCCGGACCGGTTCGGGTTTACCGAGCTCCAAGGCAAGGATCTTCTTCTCGTTGCGCGCATAGAGGCGCGTCCCGACGAGCGTTGGTACCGTCCACGAGCGGCTGTCGAAGAGCTGAACTTTGTGGTGGATGATCGCCTGCTCCGGTGTCAGGGTGGCGAGGACCAACTGACCGTCTTCATCGAGCAGAAGGAAGCGGTCACCGATACGCAGCAGGTTGGTCTGCGCCAAGCCGCGCTGCTTCCAGCCGATCTCGCCGGTCTCGACGTGGATAGAGGTGAGGAAGTCGACCTCGACGCCGCTCGAAGCATAGATCCAGTCGCCCACTCGGACAGCATTGGAGTAGGAGATCTGCATCTTCGGGTTGTGCCACAGCTCAGTGACGCCCCGCTCCGCGTCCCCACCGAGACGCAGGCTACGGCTGCCGACCCAAGCAGAGGAAACGAAGACCCGATCGTCGTCCAGAACCAACGGTGAGCTGAGGATAGTCTTGTATTGGTTGGCGTGTTCCTGGCGCCAGAGGATTTTCCCCGAGGCCGGATCCAGCCCCAGGATCTCGCCCGCGACCGGCGCCACGATTTGATCGCGGCCAGCGACCCGCACCACTCGCGGCGAGGCATAGCTTGCCTCGAAGTCCCAGTTGTCCCACAGCAGATCACCGCTCTCCAGATCGAAGGCCATAGCGCCGCCGGCGAGGACGATGAGAGAGGCGCCGTAGCGGATCGGGCTACTGGCGTGCCCGAAGTAGGGCATCGCGACCTTGAACTTGCGCCA
>JBCCGX010000284.1:0-9726 GCA_039029035.1 Acidobacteriota bacterium
ATCTCCAGAAAAACGCCGTCGGCTCCAGCAGCCACTGCGGCCCGTGCCAGGGGCTCGGCGTATTGCCGCGCGCCGCCAGTTTGCTTGCCCCCACCGGGCAGCTGCAAGGAATGGGTGACGTCGAAGACGACCGGGATTCCTTCAGCGTGGAGCATGGCGAAGCTGCGCATGTCGACGACCAGGTTGTTGTAGCCGAAGGTGTAGCCGCGCTCGGTCACGAAGATCTTTTCGCAACCCGCCTTACGCGCCTTCTCCACCGCTCGGGGGACATCGCCCGGAGCGAGGAACTGCCCCTTCTTCAGGTTGACCGTCCGGCCGGTTCGGGCGGCGGCGGTGATCAGATCCGTCTGGCGACAGAGAAAGGCCGGAATCTGCAAGACCTCGGCGACTTCGGCCACGGCGTCGCATTGATGCGGCTCGTGGACGTCGGTGAGGATCGGCAGCCCGGTGACTTCGTGAGCGCGGCGCAGAATGGCGAGGGCCGTCTCCATCCCCAAGCCGCGGAAGCTATCGTAGGACGAGCGGTTCGCCTTGTCGAAGGATGCCTTGAAGATCATCGGCAAGCCCAAGCGCTCGCCGATGGCACGGACCCGAGTGGCGACCTCGAGCACCACGTCTTCGCTCTCCACCGCGCAGGGACCGGCGATGATCGGCAGCTCGGTCCCTCCGATCTCAATACCGGGTGCGATCTCGGTCGTCTTCATTGTGCTGATCGCTCCTGTCGTGACCCTGCGGCCAGCGTCAAACCAGCGCCCCGGCCATCGGCACCTCGGCGCGCTCTTTGGCGCGCTCTGGATGCTCAGCCCGGCGACGTTTCTCTTCCAGCGCGGCACGGATGTAGGACACGAAGAGAGGGTGCGGCTCGGTCGGCCGGCTCTTGTACTCCGGGTGGAACTGGCAGCCGACGTACCAAGGGTGATCCGGCAGCTCCACCATCTCGACAAACTTGCCGTCAGGACTCATGCCGGCGACCACCAGGCCATTGTCGGTCAAGGTGGGGAGGTACTTCTGATTCACCTCGTAGCGGTGGCGATGGCGCTCGGAGATCTCCTCGCGGCCGTAGATGGCGCGAGCCCGGGTGCCTTCCTTCAAGTTGCAAGGGTAGGCGCCGAGGCGCATCGTACCGCCCAGATCCTCGACCCCCAGCAGGTCGCGGAGCTTGAAGATCACCGGATCCGGGGTCGATTCGACGAATTCAGACGAGGCGGCTTCGCGAAGCCCGCAGACGTTGCGAGCATACTCGACCACCATGAGCTGCATGCCCCAGCAGATACCGAAGCAAGGTACTTTCTGCTCGCGCGCGTAGCGGACGGCGCGCAGTTTGCCGTCGCTGCCTCGCTGGCCGAAGCCGATCGGCACGACGATGCCGTCGACCTCGAAGATTTCGCGTGGCCATTGGCCTTCTTCGATCTCCTCAGCTGAGATGTAGACCAGCTCGGTGCGGGCGTCGTTGGCGATGCCGCCGTGGATCAGTGCCTCGTTGAGACTCTTGTAGGCATCGGCGAGGTCGACGTACTTGCCGACGATGCCGATCCGCACGGTGTGCTCCAGGTTCTTGCACTTGCGCACCAGGGCTTCCCAGCCCGACAGGTCGCGATCGTAGCGCGGCAGGTTGAGCAGTTCCAGCAGGCGGTCATCGAGACCCTCGCGACAGAAATGCAGCGGCACTTCGTAGATCGTCTCGACGTCGCGGGCAGCGATCACCTGATCGAAAGCGACATTGCAGAAGAGTGCAATCTTGCGCCGCAAGTCATCCGGCAGCGGGCGGTCGACCCGGCAGAGCAGGATGTCCGGTGAGATGCCGATGGCGCGCAGCTCACGCACCGAATGCTGGGTCGGCTTGGTCTTGAGTTCGTCGGCGGCGGCGATGAAGGGTACCAGGGTGAGGTGGATGTCGACCGCGTTGTAACGGCCGAGCTCCTGGCGCAGTTGGCGGATGGCTTCGAGGAACGGCAGCGACTCGATATCGCCGACCGTACCGCCGATCTCGACGATCACCACGTCGTGGCCCTCGGCCAGACGCAACATGCTGTCCTTGATCTCGTCGGTGACGTGCGGGATCACCTGGACGGTCTTGCCGAGGTAGTCGCCGCGCCGCTCTTTGTTGATCACCGCCTCGTAGATCTTGCCGGTGGTGTAATTGTGCTGCTTGGACGTCGTGGTGTGGATGAAGCGTTCGTAGTGGCCGAGGTCGAGATCGGTTTCGGCGCCATCGTCGGTGACGTAGACCTCGCCATGCTGGTAGGGCGACATCGTGCCCGGGTCGACGTTGACATACGGGTCGAGCTTCATCACGGTGACTTTGAAGCCCCGCGCCTCGAGGATCGCTCCAACGGATGCGGCGGCGACGCCTTTGCCAAGGGACGAGACGACACCGCCGGTGACGAAAATGAACTTACTGGTCATGTTCGAGCTACTTCCTATCCATGGTTTTTTGGAGCAGGGCTTCCGCCCTGGCGAGATCTTCAGCCGTATCGACCCCCGGCTCGGACGACGTCGTCTCGAGGACTCGAATGGCGATGCCATTCTCCAGAGCGCGTAGTTGCTCGAGCGATTCGCTGCGCTCCAGGGGGGTGGGTTCGAGGTCGGCGAGTCGCAGCAGGATGTCGCGGCGATAGCCGTAGATACCGACATGCTGGCCGGCGTGGGCTAGGTGCTCACCATTCTCTGTATGGCGCGGGTAAGGGATGGCGGCGCGGCTGAAGTAGAGTGCGTAGCCGCGGCGGTCGCGCACCACTTTGACGACGTTGGGGTCAGTGAAGTCGTTGGCTGCAATGGGTGCTGCCAGGGTGACCATGCCGTCGTCATGATGTTGTCTCAGGTGGCTCGCGATGGCCTCGATGACGGCCGGATCGATCAGTGGCTCGTCGCCCTGGATGTTGATGATGGCCGCAGCATCCCAGTGGCGCGCTGCATGAGCGATCCGATCGGTGCCACTGACGCAAGTCGATGGCGTCATCTCAGCCTCGCCGCCGAAGGCCTGCACTGCCTCGAGGATGCGCTCGTCATCGGTCAGGACGACCACACGCGCCAGGCCGTCGGCTTGCTCGCAGCGCCGATAGACGTGCTCGATCATCGGCCTGCCGGCAAGGTTGGCCAGCGGTTTGCCCGGCAGTCGCGCGGAAGCGTACCGGGCTGGGATCGCGCCGACAATGTCACCAGAGAGCATGACGAAGAGGGCTCAGACGGTGATGCGTAGACCGAGACGGTGTCCCTGGCTCGGCTGATGCAGGGGGTGGCGGGCGATAACGAAGAGAAGAGGATTTTTCGCGGGGTGCACGTCTCAATTTATCGCCTCGGAAGTGAGCCGTCAACGTGTACTAACATCTGCGCCGCGGTCGTTGTGTTGGCCGCACTGGAACGGATTCCAAACGCTGTGAACTGGCCGAATGAACCTGCCGGATGAACCTGCCAAAGATCGACCCTGAGCCGAAGTCCTGGTCTCGAAGACCGTGGCGGATCTTCGCGGGGGTTGCCCTGGCGGGATTGATCCTCGCAGGGGCCGAGGGGCTCGGTGCGGGCCTACGCTCGCGCTTCATTGGCCCGGGGCACGGTGCCTGCTGGATCTGGGCCGAAGGTGACTACCGCGAGGGGAACTCGCTCGCCTTTTTCGCTGCCCGCGAGCTCGAGATCGAGGCGCCGGGATCCGTGCGGGTCGCGATCGTCGCCGACGAGAGCTACATCCTGTACGTCAACAGCCACCGGATCGGGTCGGGTGCTTATCGTCCGCAGGCGCCGATCGACGAGTACGAGGTCGGTCGTTTCCTGCAGCCTGGTCTCAACCGTTTCGTTGTCGAGCTACGCAGCCAGAGGGGCGCGGGTGGCCTGCTAGCGACCCTCGAAATAGGGCCGGCAGGCGATGCCGCCAAAAAGACACGTACTGTGGTGACCGATGAGAAATGGCAGATCTTTCGGCGCTACGATCGGGCGCTGTTCGGTGGATGGGCGCGGCTCGCCGGTGGTGAGCCACCGAAGGTCTGGCGCCTACCGCCGACGGGACGCTGGCGACTCGCTGCGGAGAAGATCTTGCGTCCGGTATTGTTCCGCGGTTTCCCGCCACCGGTACGCCGCAAGCCGGTCCGTTTGCGGGCCCAGCACAGTGAGGCGTGGCTCGACCTCGACCCGGTCCGTCCGCGGATACCCCCGGTCGGGCCGAAACAGCTCTACGATTGGGGCGAGGAGGTCGAGGGCTTCCTCACCTTCGATCTCACCGCAACGGAGGGTGAGCCGGGGCTTTTGTATCTCGGCTCCGAGCCGCCTGATCCGGAGGTCTCCAAGCCAGATCAGGTGATCCTCGCAGTGCCGGGGCGGCCAGAGTGGCGAGCCGCCTTCCCGAGTCGTTTTCGCTACGCTTTGGTCATCGGCGCCGAGCCCTATGGGCGGGTCGAAGTCGAAGAGATCGATGCCGAGTTGCGTGCTGCTCTGGCACCACCGGTCGAACCCAGGGGTGTCTTTGGTTTCCAGCCGCCGCGGGCCTACGCGAAAGTCGAAGAAGACGTCTGGGGGCGAGTGGCCGGTACGCCGAAAGGTACAGCGGAAGATTGAATCAAAGCGGCTTGATCGGGTCGAAAGGCTCGATCTGTTCGATGGCGCCGTCGCGGAAGCGGTAGACCTTGCCGGCTTCGAAGTACCACCAGGCGAAAACGCCCGGGTCGTGGGCGTCGATCCGATCCGGCCGCCCCATCTCCTCGAAGATCCGTCGCTCCTCGGCGCTGGCCTGGCCGTCGAGAAAGCGACGTAGCCATCTTAGGTAGGCGGCGTCCTCGATCACCAGTGGCACCTGGATGGCGCCTCCCTGGCTGACCGTCGGCGTGATGTCAACCCGATGCAGCACTTCGAAGTCGTCTCGACCATTGCGTTGCACCGGTACCGCGACCGCCAGCTCGAAGGTGTTGTAGTAGCCATCCCAATGCCACAGGTGCCGATACTCGCCGTCCGTTCCCGAAACCACGGGCACTTTCAGCGGCGGTCCCTTGACCCGACGAAAGGATCGGAGCTGGAAGCTCTTGCGCGACAGCTCGAAGAGCACGGTCACGCCAGGGACAGCGATGCCGTCGCCATCGGTCACCCGCCCATCGATCGCCACCGGATCACCCTTACGATAGGCCGCCCCGTGAGCGGTACCTGCCAGGCAGGTCAGGACGATCGCCAACCCGACGAACCGTCGCCAGGCCGTGGACGGCGTTGCTGCAGAGGGCGTTGTCACTCCTGCGTCCATTCGACGTCTTTCGGTGGCTGGAACAGGGCCGTGTGGGTAAGCCGCTGATAGTCGGAGAGCGCGAATCGCGTCAGATTGCCCTCAGCGTCGGTGTACTCCATGCCGGAGATCCGCATCGACACCGGCTCGAGGCGAATCTTGGCACTGAAGCCGTTGTCCGCGCCGGACGGCAGAGCCAGGGTGATCTCGTAGGTACCATCGGCCAACTTGTCACTACTGGCGACGTAGCGCTCTTTGAGCTTCGAGACCTCCACCAGCAGCAGATCGAGTCCGGGCTCTTCTTCCGGCTCGATCTCGTAGTGGCGACCGCCCGATTCATCCTCGTTCCAAAAGTAGACTTCACCATTGCACAGGAGAAAGCTCTTGGCGAGCGGCTCGACATAATTCCAGCGCAAGCAATCGGGCAGCCAGATCGAAAGATGGCCGCTCTCGTGGTCGCCGTCGCTGAATCCGGCTGGGATGTAGGTTTGCTTGAACTGGCTGGTGATCGGCCCGCTGCCTTGCAGATCCTTGCGCAGGCTCTCGAGCAGCTCCCACGGACTGAGCGCCTGGGCCGCGGTGGGTGCGAGCGTGAGCGCGGCAAGGGCCGCGAGCATTGGGAGTCGTGTCGTGTGGATCATCGTTCGTGCCCTCTCCATGAGTTTATAGCAACTCGTCGAAGTCACGAGGCCGACCCCCGGTGTCAGTGGCGGAAGTGGCGGTTGCCAGTGAGAAGCATCGCGATATCGTGCTCGTTTGCCGCGGCGATCACTTCGTCGTCGCGCTTGCTGCCGCCCGGCTGGACCACCGCCTTCACTCCGGCTTTGGCCAGCACGTCGAGGCCGTCACGGAAAGGGAAGAAGGCGTCGGAGGCCGCCGCGGCGCCGTCGAGCGACGACTGAGCCTTACGCACCGCTAGCTCACAGGAGTCCACTCGGCTCATCTGGCCGGCGCCGATGCCTAGAGTGCGATCCCCTCGGGCTACCACGATGGCGTTCGACTTGACTCCACGGGCGACTCGCCAGGCGAGGTCGAGGGCTTGCCGCTCCTCGTCGCTCGGCTGCCGCTTGGTGGCACAGGTCCACTGACTGGCATCGTCTGCTGCGGCGTCCGGGCTCTGGGCCAGGAAGCCGCCGTCGATCGCGCGCAGCTCGATGCCCGTAGGTTGATAGCCTGGGCAGCGAATCAAGCGCAGTCGCTTCTTGGCGATGAAACGCCCCAGGGCCGCTTCGTCATAGCCCGGTGCCACCACCACCTCGACGAATAGGCGGGCCATGGCCGCAGCGAGGGCCTCGTCCGCCGGACGGTTGACGGCGATCACCGAGCCGAAGGCCGAAAGCGGATCGCAAGCCAGGGCGCGCTCGTAGGCGGTTGCGAGGTCGGGACCGGTCCCCACGCCGCAGGGATTGTTGTGCTTGATGATCACCACCGCCGGCTGGTCGAAAAGGGCCACGATCTTGCGTGCCGCATCGGCATCGAGCAGGTTGTTCCACGACAGCTTGCGGCCCTGCAACTGCTCCATGCCGCCGAAGATCCCGGGCTCACCGAGCACTCGGTACACCGCCGCGTCCTGGTGTGGATTCTCGCCGTAGCGTGGCCTTAGCTGGCGGGCGAGATCGATCGGTAGTCGGCGCGGGAAGAGGTTCTCGGGCTCGTCGCTCTGGCTCTCCAGCCAGTTGGCGATCGCCGCATCGTAGGTCTGAGTGTGGCGAAAAGCCTTGAGCGCCAGTCCACGTCGCAGAGGTTCAGGTACCAGCTTTTCGCCGTCTTCCAGCGCCGCCAATACTTGGGTGTAGTCGTCCGGATCGACGATCACCGTCACACCGCGAAAGTTCTTCGCCGCACCGCGAATCATTGCCGGCCCGCCGATGTCGATCATCTCGATCACCTGCTCGAAAGGCGCGTCTGAAGCGACCGTTTCCTGAAAGGGATAGAGATTCACTACGACCAGATCGATCGGCTGCATGCCGTGCTCGTTGAGCTCGGTCAGATGCCCTGCGCGAGCGCGGTCGGCCAGAATCCCGCCGTGGATCTGCGGGTGCAGGGTCTTGACCCGTCCACCAAGGATCTCCGGATGCCCGGTGGCTTGCGACACCGGCGTCACCGGAATGCCAGCTTCCTCCAGCGCCTTGCGGGTGCCGCCGGTCGAAAGGATCTCGATACCCATCGCGCTCAAACCGTTGGCGAAGTCCACCAGTCCGCGTTTGTCGAAGACAGAAATCAAGGCACGTTGAGCTGGCAACATAGCGTGTCGTCCGCAGTGACAGGAGTGAAAAGAAGGGCCGGAGAACTGGCCGAGGTCGCCTAGGGGCGGGCGGCATCTCGGGGAAGTCGGATGACTTCGCGTCCGCGGGCAGGGATCCTGCGGCGGGTATCGATTCCCCCCGCTTCGAGCCAAATATAACGTAGCACCTCGGCGATGTCACTGACTGCATGGCTGTACGCCAGGCTGGTCACGCCGAAGGCCGAGGACAGGTCGTCGAAGGCCTCGAGGCCCGACGCAAACCGCACTCGGCGGTACTCTCGGCCCACCGCCGGATAGAAGCCGCGCCCGCGCTCCAGAGCCTCGTCCACCAGCAGGGGAAGGTCCTCGCGACCTTCGAAGCCCGGCCGAAAACCGTAGAAGACAATCTGCACCCTTGGCTCGGCTGACTCCATGTAGTTGAGGAAGTCTGCATAGTAGCGTCCTTCCTCGGGATCACTCTCGGCGCTGTTCAACGGGTTGTTCGCGTCGGCGAGGAAGTGGGAGACGATCCCCAAACGGTAGGAGACCTCGTTGAACGGCTGGTGGGCAATGATCGAACGGATCGCATTGTCCACCGCCACCGAGATCGCCCGGTCCAGATGGCCACTGCCGTCGGCGTTCTTGGCATGCGCCGCCGGATCGCGCTCACCGAAGCCGTCCCGTACACCCTGCAGATAGGCCACCCGGTTCCGCGCCAGCTGGCGGTAGAGATCCGGCGGCGCCAAGCGCGCCGCATGCTCCGCGATCGCTTGCTGGCTCTTTGGCGTCCAGCCGGCGGCGGGAGCCGCAACCAGGGCAATGAGCAGGATCGAGAGGGGCAGGTGAGCGGCGAGGGAAGGCACCGGCGTATTGTAGTCGCGTTGCTGGCCTTGATCTGAATTTCACCATGGGTTGACGACGGGTGCGACTTGCTGGTAAAAATCGGTCCCTGCTCGTGCCCAGGTAGCTCAGTTGGTAGAGCACCTGACTGAAAATCAGGGTGTCGGTGGTTCAAATCCGCCCCTGGGCATCTTTCGAGGGTTCGTGGCTGATCCGCGCGATGCGCCACAGAGTCTTCGGGGCGAAAACTCCCGGCCTTGCTATTGCCGCCGGAAGGTTTCGCGGTTGAGAAGACAGCGAAATGCAGAGCAGAGCCTTTCGCTGGTTGGACGATGACGGCTCGGGTGCGAGCCGTGGCTTCGCTTTTAGCAGCCAAGACGCCTATGGTGCTCTACCGAAGCTCTCTTCTTCGGGCGAAGACGCCTCGAGGTAGCGATGGCAAGGCTTCGCGCCCGGTGGCCTCGCTGTTCTGGACGTGAAGATACCTGAGCCGCCGGGTGGCTCGGGTATTTTCGACGCCTGAGAGGCCAGGCCACCGGGTGGCTCAGATGGAGGAGACACCAAAATGCCCACGCCACCGAGTGGCCGGGGCGTGCTCGACGCGACTGAGCGAAGGCCACCAGGTGGCCCGCGCTCTGGCGACGTCTCAGGATCCAGGCCACCAGGGAATCGACGCTCGGCAGGGTTCGATGCGCCTGGTGGCAGATGGTGCGGTGTCGGAGATCAGCGGCTGAGTGTCATCGTGCCGGTCGGCGAGGGCTCGCCCTTGCGAAAACCCGTGTGGGTTCCCTGGAAGGAGCCGTCGGCGAAGGTGCCTTCGAACTCGAAGGGCCGCGGCTTGTCGCCATCGGACATGACCTTCCCTTTGAGCGTTCCGTCGGTCAGGCTGCCTTCGGCCGTGCCGCTGTAGATGTGGTCTTTCTCTTCGAACTTGAAGTAGAAGGACACGTTCCAGGCCGATTCGCCAGTTGGTTCGAAGACGGCTCTGAGATCGCCGTCGATGTTCTTGTCACTGCGCTCCCAGATGAACTGACCCGTTAGGGTTTGCGACTCGTCGGCGAAAAGCGACGGTGCGGTGAGGGCGAGTGCGGCGAGGGCGAGGATCGCGATGGCTGGCTTTTTCATGGAGTCTCCGTCTGATTGGGTTCGGATGGATTGTTGGCGCCACTAGCTATTCTACGCCACCCCGGGGCCCAGGGTTTGGCCCCTCAGTTAGTCCAGCAGCAGATGTCATCAACCTGGACCTCTTAGCGGCCGACGCTGTGCCCTCTCATCCTGACGTCGGCTCCGGCGCTGTCGAGGCCAGGGGCCCCAACCGGAGATCACGGCATAGAATACCGAGTGTATAGAAAGCTCCGGAGGAGCGATTCTGTTGTGCTGTACTCGAGTTGAAAGGATGTTTGCCATGCGATTGATGACTCTGTCCTCTCGCCGCTGCCATCTTGTGCAGAGGGCTCTGTGGGTG
>JBCCGX010000285.1:0-9725 GCA_039029035.1 Acidobacteriota bacterium
GACGGCAGGATCCCCAACCACTCCTCGTCCGGGAAGCCGACGCCGAGGCTGCCGTCTTGGCGGCGGAAGAAGAACTCTTCGTCGATGTCGACGCCACGCAGATTCTCGCGGTTATAGAGGTTCTGGATGTCGATGAAGAGCGACAGCTGCCCTTTCTTGATCCGAGTGGTACGGCTGGCGCGTAAGTCGAGGCGGTGGTAGTCGGGCAAGCGGTCGCTGTAGAAAGGGCCGACGTGGTGGACGAGCTGGAAGCCTTCGCCCACCGGCACGAGCTCGGCTTCGACCGGCGTGGTGGGCCAGCCTGTATGGTAAGTCCACACCCAGTTCAGGTTCCACTTCGGGCCTGGTCGCCAGTTGGCGTTGAGGGTCAGGGCGTGGGTCTGATCGATGGAACGCTCGAAGTCGACGTCGTCGATGGTGTCCTCGGCCTGGGATAGAGCATAGGTCGCCCACCAACTGAACTTCTTGCCACCGCGGCGGGCGATGTGCAACTCGAGGCCTTGGGCGGTGGCCGAGTCGGGATCGATGCGCGCCAGATCCTGGGCGCTCTCGGGGAAGGGCTCGAAGGGGTCGAAGACGGTCTCGTAGCGCGGGCGCGGATTGTCGACGTCACGATGGTAGGCATCGGCGCGGAAGGAAATCTTGCGGAAGTTCTTCTCATAGCCCAGAGTCAGATGGTCGGCTTGCTCAGCTTCGAAGAACTCCGTTTCGCCGAATTGCACATCGAGCTCGTGCGGCCGCTGGCTCTGGTAGAAACGTCCCCAACCAGCTCGCAGAACGGCGTCTCGGCCCAGGTCGAAAACCAGGTTGACCCGCGGGCTGACCTGGGAGTCGTCGAGCAGGGTTTGCTCGTCGTAGCGCAGGCCGAGCTCGGCCGTGAGGCGCTCGCCGAGTCGCAAGCGGTCCGCCGCGTAGAGGGTGTAATGCTCGCCGGAGAAATCGCCGGTGAAGCCACGGCTGACACCGGCCGGTGGGAAGCGCGGATCGTCGAGGGGGAAGCGCTGGAAGAGGGTGTTGACGTAATCATAGGTCGCCTCGTAGTCACGCACCTCGAAGCCGGCCTTGAAGTAGTGGCGATCCGACGGCTGGTAGGCCCAGCTTTGTTTTAGCGCCAGCACATCGAGCACCCGATCATCGGTGAGATCGAAGAATTCCGGCCCATCGAGGAAGTTGGCCGTGCGCTCACCATCGACCCGACTGGTCGACAGGCTCGTGTCGACGACGGTTTTATCGCCGATGAGAGTTTGGTGGGTGAGCCACACGTAGCGGCTGCCGTAACCCGTCTCGGCGCGGCTGAAGTCGTCATCGGCTTCGAGCTCGTCGAAGCTCAAAGAGTCGTCGGCCACCAGGGTCTCGAGGGCCAGGTGCTGACGCGGCGTCAACTGGTAGGCGATCTTGCCGAAGGCGTCCCAGTACTGCGGAGAGACATCCTCGTCATCCTCGTCGTCATCCTGGGCGAACTCGAGCACCATATCGAGGTAGCCGCGGCGCAGGGATCCGAGCCAGTGGCCCTTGCCTTCGGCGAAGGCCCCTGCGGAGCCGAACCAGGCGTTGGAGAAACTGATACCGAGGGTGGTGCGCCGCTTCGCGGGGGTGCTCGAGGTCATCTCCAGTACCGAAGTCATGCGGTCGCCGTACTCGGCCGGAAAACCCGAAGCCATGAGATCGACCCCACCGATCACTTCCGGATCGAGGATGCTGAAGACGCCTTGCAGGTCTTTCAGGTGGAAGGGTTCGAACAGCTCCTGACCATCGAGCTGGACAAGGATCTCGGGATAGAAGCCGCCGCGTACGCCGAAGCGACCGGAGATGTCCCCCGCCGCCGTGCCGGGCAGCACCATGGCGGCGCGGTAGAGATCATCGGCGAAATGTGGCAAGTCACGGATCTCCTGGCGCGACAGGGCACTGGCCGAGATCGGCTCGTCGCGCAGGATCGAGAAGGTCGAGGAGACCACGATCTCATCCAACGGGGTATCGATCGCTCGCAGCTCGAAGGCCACCTCGGTGACTCCGCCTGCGACCACCGCGACCGCCTGGCGGTCGCCCACCACATAACCGGGAAGACGCACCGCAAGGTTCAAGCTACCGGCGGCGAGATCGCCGAGCTCGAAGCGACCGTCCTGATCGCTCTCGGTCCGTGCTCCGGTTTCTCGGCCGCCATCGAAGACGATCACTGTCGCCCCGGCGAGGGATCGGCCCGTCAGGTCGCGGACCACGCCGTGGATCGATCCGGTCTCGGCCGCCAAGGTCGGCAGCGCGGCGAGGAGAAGGGTGAGGCTCAGGGGTATCGGAAGAACGCCGCGGCGTGTCATAGCAGGCTCCTGGGTCGGTCGGTTGGCCGCGCCCGAGGCGTTCGCGCCCCGGGTCCGGTTCCCCGTCGTTCGAAGTGTCAGGAGCCTGGCATGCCGGCAGGTGCCGGTCTTGATGGATCGGTGAGGGAATCCTTAGGAGCCGTAGAAGCCCGCGTTGGCAACCGATCAGAAACTGTAAATCGCCGACAGCGACGCGGTGCTGACCAGCTCCGAGATGTCCACCGCGGCGTCGATCTGGAAACGGTTGAAGGCCGCACCGACGCCGAGGGCGAAGTGGAGCTCGTCGTCGCCGCCACGAAAGATGGCACGGTCGAGCGGGCTGGTGCTGCCGACGAAACGCACCCGGTGGTCGGGATCGAGCCAGGCGCCGGCACGCAGGGCCATCACCGGGGCGGTGCCGGGGAACACGACCTCGACACCCAGATGGATCTCGTCACCGTCGTCGATATCGGCGTCCAACGCCGAGTCTCCCAGGCTGTCGACGAGGGTCGCGTACTCCACCCGATCCCATTCCAAGGCGACGGTCAGCCGGCCACCCGGTGAGCGGTAGGCGAGGCCCAGGGCGATCACGTCCGGCAATCGTAGGTTGCCACGATCGATGAAAGTCGTCGCGCCTCCGGGCAGGGGCGGCAGTCGTGCGGGGCCGCTGGTTTCGACGGTCTCGAAGCGCAGCTCCGGGCCTTGACGAAAGGACGCTCCCAAGCTCCAATTGGGCGATAGGCGCGCCAGAAGACCGAAGCTGAGCGCCGCCGCGCCATCGTCCGAGGTCGATGCGACCCTTTCCTCCAAGGCCGAAGGGGCGTAGACATTGCGCCCAAAAGGCCCTTCCGGAAGCGTTTGGCCACGGCTCACATCGAATTGCTCGGTGACAACACGGGCCTCGGCGCTGAATTGCGAGAAGGTCAGGCCGAGGCTCAGATGCTCACTGACTCGATAAGCCAAAGCCGCTGCATGGGTGACGATGTCGAAATCCGTCGTGCGGCGGAAGTCGTCCAGACGGACAGGCTCCTGGGCGAAGAAGCCCTGGGTCTCTGAGAAGCTCTCGAACCTCGCCAGCTGGTGGCGATAGAGGGCGAGTGCCCAACGCTTCTTCGGGTAGACGTAGGAGGCGAAGGAGACGTCCGCCAGATCGGCGGAGGTCTCGGCCTCTCGCAGGCCGGCCACCGTGTCCAGACCGAGACCTGTCGGCTGGCCGGACAGGCGCCCGCCTTCAGTGAACGGCGTCGAGTAACTCCACAGTCGTCCTTCGAGCGAGAGCTCGCGCCTTGTCAGCTGCACCAGCCCCGCCGGATTGACAAAGGCCGCGGTCGCGTCGTCCGCCAGGGCAACGAAGGCGCCACCGAAGCCCATGCTGCGAGCACCCGGGTTCGAAAAGCTGAACTCCAGGCTCAGCGGCCCCTCCTGGGCCGGCGCGACCGCCGCCGTCAACCAGCCGAAGACGAGGAGTTGCAGCCATCGATGGGTTCGCATTGCCATAGTGGATCGATTCTCGGCACTTAGCCGCGACGCTTGAAGTTTAGCTCGCTGGCAGCCGATTCTCGGGGTATTTCGCCAGAACCGTATCCATTGCATCGCTACCGGTCGGCAGCCAGCTCTCACGGTAGCGACTTCCGGCCCGCAGCAGGGCCTCCGCCGTGGTGGCGTGGTCGCCGTCGTCGCGCCAGCTGTGCACCGCGCCGTAGACACAAGTGCCCAGGGGCGGGCTGTCGTAGGCGTTGAAGGTGGTCAAGGGCGGCGCTGGATCGGTCGCGAGTAACAGCTCGACGATGTCGGCGAAGCCGTGGAAGGCCGCGCGATCGAGCGGCGTCGACTGCTCGGCCCAGGTCAGATGGGGATCGAAGCCCAGATCCAGGAGCAGGCGTACTGTCGCCGTACGATGCTCCCAGGCGGCACGCGCCATCATCGCCTGCTGCTCTTCGGGTAACTCGCCGACCAAGCCAGGACGCTCCTGCAACAACTCTCGGGCCGGCGATTCGTCGCCGAACCAGCAGGCGGTGGCAAAGCGCACCAGCCGTGGGCTGCGCGCCAGGAGGTCATCGAACAAGGCGCGATGGCCGAAGGTGTCGGCCACTTCGAGCGGCGTCGTGGCGCCGCGCAAGTTCCAGCGATAGATATGCCCGTCCTGACCGGGCTTCGTGTGCGAGCAAGCGCCGAGGCGGGAGCGCAAGGCGTCGGGCTCTTGCTCCAGCACCGACTCCACGAGCACCTCATCACCGAGGGCACAGGCCATAAGGAGGTCGACCACGGCGCCCCGCTCGATCAGATAGCGACACTTCTCCATGTCCTGGCCAACTGCATACTGCGCCGCAGTGGCGCCGTGGTCGACGTCGCGCGCCTCCAACTCAGCGCCGTGGTCGAGGAGGAAATCGATCGCCGGCCGACCGCGTGCGAAGTGGAGTGGGCGCTGACCGTCGCCACCCAGGGCATGGACGAGCTTCGGCTCGGCCTCCACCAGCTGGCGCAAGCGGGCCATGTTGCCCAGGGCGGCGGCGGCATGCACGTCGACCACCGCGCCGCGGGCGATCAGCTGCTCGGCAAGCTCGGGATCGGCGCCATCGAGCACTCCGAAGCCGCCGGCATCCCACTGGCTGCGGGCGTTGATGTCGGCGCCGTGCTGGAGCAGGACGTCCACCAGCGCGAGATTGCGGGCGACAAAAACGATCGCCGGCCGGTCGAACTCGAACCAGGGCTCGTCAATCTGCGATCGGAGCTCGGGATCATCCGCCAGCAGCTGATGCAATCGCATGGCATCACCCGTCTTGACCCCTTCGACGAAAGCTCGCGCCGCCTCGGTCGGCGGCTCGGTCTTGCAAAAGAGCTCGGTCATTCGCTTTCCTGTCCAAACTGTTCCTGTTCGACTTTCTTTGTAACGTCCGCCACTCTGCCACGAGAGAAGCTATGGAAGGATACCGCGAAGCGCTGTGGTTCGCAGGCCAGGGCGCGCTGCGCCGACGATGGCAGTCGACATGCAAGACGGAATAGAAGTACCTCCCGCCAAGCGGTTGCGCCAGCGCGACCCGGCCCTGATCGCCAAGGCACGGGCCAGGGTTCGGCGCCTGCTGGCCTACTCCGCTTTTCGTATTCCGGCACCGGATCGCGAGGATCTGGAGCAGGAGATCCTGGTGCAGATGTGGCAGCTCGTCAGCCGGCCAGGCTTCGACGACGGCCCCGGTTTCTGGAAGCTGCTCGAGGTGGTGAGCTGCAGGCGAGCGATCGATTGGCGGCGGGCCCAGCGCACCACCGAGACCGTGGCCTCCGATCCATCGGACCCCAGACCGAATCCCCTCGGCGAGGTGCTGGACGACGAACGCCGCCACCTTGCACGGCAGACCCTGGAGCAATTGCCTCGCCCCTGTCGCGAGCTGGTGCGGCTGCACGTCGTCGAGCAGAAGAGTTACGCTGAGATCGCCCGGCTGCAAGGCCGCAAGGAAGGGGCCCTCCGAGTACAAATGTTCCGCTGCGTCCAGCAGGCGCGCTCGATTCTGCGCTTCGTGCGCGCGCAGCGCCGCGACTCCAAGGATGACCGGGAAAGGAGCGCCTGATGGAGCATCTGGAGGCCAGCCTGTTGCTCGGCGATCTGCTCCAGGGCCACCTGGAAGGGACCCAGCGGCGCGACGTGGAAGCGCATATCGCCTCCTGCAGCTACTGCCAGAGCTGGTGCGAGACCTACCGCAGCCTGCGGGCCGGCTTCGACGAACCGCCCGTCGATCATCCGGCGAGCGACGACCTGGTGCTTTTCGTCCTCAGCCCGGAAGATCTACCGCCCACCCAACACGCCACCGTGGCCCAACACCTCTCCCATTGCGACCTCTGCCAGGACGACGCGGACGCCACACGGCAGGCCGTCGCATCACTCGACAACGAGCATGAGCCCCAGGACCGAACAGCGTCAGAGCCTCGCTCGGGCACCAAGCGATTGGCCTGGCGGCTGGCCGCCGCCCTTGCTCTCGCAGTTCTCGCGGCGGCCTACTTCTTGCGCAGCACCGAGCCTGTCTCGGACCCGAGCTGGTCCGGCGTGGTCGATCTCCAGCTGCTCGAAGCGCCCCTGCGAGGCGATTCGAGCGACGCCCGCTTGACGATCGGCGACGAGCCCTTCGTCTTGATCGCCCTGCCCCTCGACCTACCCCCAGCATCGACCAGCGGCGAGGTTCAGTTCCGCTTGCTCGCCGACGGCGAACGGGAGGTCTGGCGCGAGCAGACAGACCTGGGCGAGGTTCGCCGGTTGCTCGAGCGCAGCGGCGTCCTGACCCTGGCCGTGCCAACAGTGGTCTTGGAGCCCGGCCTTTACGGTTTGGAAGTCAGCACCGACTCTGCGCCCACCGTCCGATTTTCGTTCGAAGCTCGAATCGACGGCTTGTCCGCTTCGGCCCCCACGGCGATAAAAGCGCCCCAGTAGAACGGATGGCCGGAACGCCCTTGGCGCCGCCGCTGACGCAGCTGGCCGAGACTCGCTTTACGCACTGCATCCGTCGTGTCGAGGCCCGCGTCCCAAGCCTCATAGAGCCGTGCCATCCAATCCCGCGTCGCGCTGTCCTCCACCGGCCAAAGGCTCATGACCAAAGCGCCGACGCCAGCGATGCGGAAAGCGCGCTGCAGGCCCAAGATCCCTTCATTGAAGTGCACCGGCCCAACGCCGGTGCCACAGGCAGAGAGTACGACGCGCTCGACGCCCCGCAGATCCAGCGAGGCAATCTCTTCCGCGGTCAAGACGCCGTCGTCTTCGGCAACGCTCGCCAGCCGACGATGGTTGAAGCCGGCCAAGGCGAGGCCAGCGTAGAGCAGCGGATGGCTGACCGAGGGTTCATCGAGTGAGGATCCGGCGCAGCCCTGAGCGAGGAAGAAACCATGGGTGGCGAGATGTAGGACACGGCGCCCCGGCGCGAGGGCCTTGAAACGCTCTTCGCGGGCCTCGGGGCCCAATAGCTGGTGAACCCCCTCCTCCGGGCTCGCCGACACCCCTTCGGTCCACAGCTCGACAATCCGCGCCGCCTCCTGGCGCGCTCCCGGTAGGTCGCCGAAGCGCAGCTGTTGGAAGGGCTTGCACGGTTGCTCCGAATCGACGTCGACGACCGACGACGCGCCACGGAGGGCTGGCGCGTCATTCGCGCGGTCGAAGTCCGGCGCCGCCAGGGCCAGCAAGCCCTGACCCACGAGGCGCGGGCCACGACGCAGAAGCTCGCGCTCGGCGGAGAGCCGGCGGATCCTTGGCCCGCTTTCCACCAAGTAAGCGCCCGCGCGATCGAGGAGGGTGGCGAAGCGCACTCGCAGAAGGGAGCCGTCCGGTACGACGAGGATCTGATCAGCCTCGGCCAAGTGTGGCTCGAGGGGATGCCACACGAGACGGCTGAGCTCGGCCGCGGCCTGTTGGTAGCGCTCTTCGGCACGAACGGCAGCGGTCCGTAGAGCAGCGGGTGGCTGGGCGATCTCCCCTAACCAGCGCTCGACGGCACGGTCGATCGTCTCCGCTGACTCTAAAGGGACCACCCTGGGGGCCGCGCCAGCTCGCCCGATGAGTGCCAGGTAGAAGGCGGTCGCGTGATCGGAGCCCACCGCGGGATCTTTCGCCCAGCGCTCGAAGCGCACCCAAGACACCAGCGCCGCGTCGTCGGGCAGGGCGGCGACCAGCTCCGACCAGCCGACCTCGAGCGTCTCCTGCTGTCGCTTGAAATCGGCGTTGTCGCGCGCCAGGGCGCGTTCGGCCGCTTCCTTGCGCGCCACCGTGGCTGCTAGCTGTTGCCGATAGGGGCTCGGGTCGGCTGCGGCCGGTCCTCGGTGGACTTGCCGTGCCAGGCGTTCTCGCAGCGTCGCCAGGGCGACCCATCGGTCCGCCAGCGCCGGATCGGTCAAACCACGGTGCCGGGACACCATCTCGTCGAGCACCAGGGCGCGGCCGCTCGCCACGGCCTCCCAAACCGAAATCAACGCACTCGGCGGCAGCGTCGTCCCCTCCTCGATCAGGAGCGACAACAACAAATCGAGACTCGAGATCCGGTCGGCGGCATAGGCCAGGCCTTCCCTCTCCGACAAGGCGCGCAGGGCACCCTGGAGATGTCGTCGCCCGAGAGCCTCCGCTTCCAATCCCAGAGCCAGGGCGCGCTCGGGTGCGCCCCCCAGCCAGGCCTGCCGTGCCAGTTGCACCAACGACTCGGCGACCGCCGGATGATTCGGGCCCAGCACCTCGCGACGCAGAGCCAAGGCTTGCCGAGCCTGGGTCACCGCCCGCTCCGGTTCGCTTAGGCGGCTGTCGAGATCCGCCAGATCGTGCAGGGTCTCGGCGGTGGCTGGGTGGGAAGCCGGTAGCCTCGATTGCCGGATCGCCAAGGCGCGTTCCAGCGAGGCGCGAGCGGCTTCGATACCGCCCGACGCGATGTCGATCGACGCCTGGATGCTGAGGACCTCGGCCATGTCCGGATGCTCGGTACCGAAAATCATCTCGGTGGTGGCGTGGCTCTCGGCCGCCAGACGCCTCGCCTCGGCCAGCCGCCCGGCGCGGAGATCGAGCTGCGCCAGGTTGGCCTGCACCGACGCCACCAGGGGATGCTCAGTGCCATGGACGGCGAGGGCGATGCGTAACGCTTCCCGTGCGGTCTCCTCGGCCCGCTGGAAGTCACCCTGCAGGCGAGCCAGCTGCGACAAGCTCTGGTAGGCGTTCACCAGTAGCGGGTTCTCCGGCCCTTGGGCCTGCAGGGCGAGACGACGGCTGCGGTCGAACAGCTCGCGGGCCAGGCGATAGTCGCCCTGCAATAGCGCCAGCCGCCCGAGATTGAGAGAGGTGACGGCGATCAGCGGGTGACTCGGGCCCAACTGCTCCTGGCGAATGGCCTGGGCTTCGTGCGCCAGGGGCCAGGCCTCGTCGTAATGCCCTTGCTTGGCGTGCAAGACCGCCAGGTTCATCAGGCTCTCCGCCACGCTTCGTGCTCTCGGCCCATGGGCCCTTCGGCGAATGCGAAGCGCTTCTTCGTAGAGCGGCTGCGCCTCGGCGGCCCGCCCCGAGAGCCCGAGGAGGATAGCTTGGACGTTGAGGCTGCGCGCCACTTCCGGATGCTCGGGCCCCAGCAGCGCACGCTTGATCGCCAGCGCGCGCTCGATCGCTGCAGCCGCCTGGCGGTCTCTGGGGCGCCCTGCCGGGTAGGCGAGGCCTGCAATCTCGTCCAGCACGGCGGCGACTTCGAACGAGCCCTCCCCATGGGCTACCTCGACCTCGGCCAGCAACTGCAAGGCCTGCTGCCGCGCCTGGACGGGGCGCCCCGCCCGAGCGAGCTGCCAGACCGGCTCCAAGAAACGGATCCGCTGGATCAACTGCGGATCGCGCTGAGCCGCGGCGGGCGGCGCCGCCGCAACAATGACCGAAGCCAACAGCAGCCAGCGGCAGGCCGATCGCATCGCACCAAAGAAAAGGTTTTCTTGTAACGC
>JBCCGX010000286.1:0-9696 GCA_039029035.1 Acidobacteriota bacterium
CCGAGAAGGGAGCTGCTCCTGTGGGAGGTCTGCTCGAGGGCACAGGGTTCGCTTGGCGCGGATCGTTGGCGGTCGGTTGTCTAGGCTCGGTGCCCCACAGGCAGTCGCTGAGTTGCACCATGCGTTGGCCGAGCCTCATCAAGTTCAGAAGGGGTCTGACCATGCCGATGCCGAAGACCCGATCGAAGGCGCTGGCGAACGGTGCCCCGGGCAGGGGCGCCCGGCGTCTGCGGCCTCCGGCCAGCCAACCGGCCAGCCGACCGAGGCCGAATAGAGTCAGGACGCGGGATAGGCCACTCGCGGGTGAGCCGGGGCCGAAGCTACGAGTCATTTCAATCTCCTTCGGGCGCGAGGCATTCGGAAACGCAGGGACGGCAGAGCAACAGCAGCCAGCAGCACCAAGGGAGCGATGCCTAGGGTCGCTAGAGAAGAAAGAGAGGTTGAGCCTGAAGGCGTCAGCAAGCTGAGAGCGACGAGCACGAGTGCCACTTCCTTGGGGCGTTGGAGAAGCATCGATGGCCCAGCCCACTGGCGACGTCTTGGCCGGCGTCGTTGGCGTCTCGGCGGCGGTGTCGGGGTCCCGCAGCTCGACCGGGGTGCCAGTTCGACTTTGAGGGGCGGCATGTCGCCCTGGCTCAAGCGGTCGAGCAACGTGATTGTCGACTGGCCTCCCCGCAGCAGATTGCCGACTCCGGTGGCAGAATCGACCAGAAAGCCGCCCAGGGATCGGCCCAAGTTGGCCGCCGGGCTGCCGAAGAGGTGCGCCATGTGACGCCGGCAGGCGTGGCCTAAATGCTGGCTCACATCGACCCGCGGTGCGCAGCGTGTGATCAACCCATCCGTGGCGACGGACGAGCGGATGTACTTGATCACGTCACGCTGCGCCCAGACTTCGGTCTCGGCCGACAGACGGAGCATGTCGAGCATCACCATGGAGACGGACTTGCGCAGGCGTCGCCCTTGAGGAGAGCGGTCGTACCAATCGTCCGCCAGGCGGACCAGGCCCTGGCGGTAGCGCTCGAGAGCTGGCTCGTCGGCGTCGGAGATACCGGTGAAAGCGCGCCACATCGCGTCGATGTCTCCACGGGTGTAGGCCAGGGTCATCGTTGCCAGTTGGCGTCGGGAATAGACACCGAGCGTGCCGGTAATCCCCAGGTCCAGATACCCGACCGTATTCCCTGGCAGGATCATCAGGTTCGCCGGGTGGAGATCGGCGTGAAAGACGCCGTCGACGAAAGTCTGCTCGAGGAAGTTGTCGATGATGCGGGCGGCGAAGATCTCCGGATCGAAGCCCATCTCGGTGAGGCGGTGCAAGGTGATCTGATCGCCGGCATCCATCGCTCGCAGGTAGTCGAGTAGGGAAATGCCTTCGAGGAACTCCATGGTCAGGATCCGCCGGGTCGTTAGCCCCGTTTCGACTCTCGGAACGGTCTGGTGAGGGCGCCCTTCGGCGCTGTGGCTCATGGCGCGCAAGAACTCGGCCTCACGGCGATAGTTCAGCTCGTCCCTGGTCCACTCGACGACCTCTCGAATCGGCTCGGCGAGAAATCGGAAGCGTTGCAAACACCTGAATCGGGTCAGGTTGGCGAACCACTCCAAGATTCGGCTATCGCCGCCGAATTGCTGGTCGGCCGTCGGCCGCTGGACCTTGACCGCCAGCTTTCGACCGTGCAGCCAGGCGACATGGACCTGGCCGACCGATGCGCTGGCAATGGGCTTGCTATCGAAGTGATCGAAGACTTGCAGGGGGCGAGCACCGAGCTCTTGCTCGAAGACCTGCTCGACGTCCGCAAAGGAGATCGGCGGGACGCGATCGAGCAGATCGTAGAGCGCATCGCAATATTCCGCTGGCAAGACATCGGGCTGGAGAGCGAGCATCTGTCCGAGCTTGAGGAAGGAACCGCCCAGCTCTTCGAACAGGCCGCGTAAACGTAAGGGTTCGGGGAGCTCCTGTCGTTGGCGCCAGTCCCGGGTCCATTGAGGCGGCAAGGCTCGAGCCAGCAGACTCATCGGATAACGCGACAGAACTGACGCCCAAACGTGGCGCGCGACGACCCGCGCGATGCCGAAGACGCGGCGCCAGCTCGGTTTCGACGAGCTCATGCGGCCCCCGCTCCGTCGATCGATGGCGCGGCGCTTGGGTGCGATGGCCACGGGGCGTAAGGCGATGTAGTACCCAGGCAGGGGACAAACAATCCTCCCGAATCGAGGGAGGGAAGGATCTCAGAGGGCGAGAAGCGGCGCTGCTCGGTGGCATCTCGGAACCCCTGGTCGATCAGGCGCGCGATCCGCTCATGGCGGAAGTCCAAGAGCTGCCAGATTTGATGGCCTGGGCAGCCCGACGGCAGATAGAGCTTGACGTCGAGGTCGCGCAGGTGTGCTGTGCGAAGCCTCCCTGGCGGCTGGTGTTGGTCACGCGGGGGCCTCTCGTTGGGCGCCGGGTGCTGATCGAGGAACGCGATGTCTCGCAGACTCATGAAGCTCGGCCCGGCGAAGGAGCCGGTGACGAGCCCATAGAGAGTCGAAATAGAGCTGAACGAATCGCGGCGGCCGAAGCGCTGCCACGGCAGCACCATGGGCGAGACCAAGTGCAAGTCCCGGGCTTGGGCGTTGATGGCGGGGCCGATCGGCGTATTGGCCAGAACACTGCTGTCGGCAAGGCATTGCCTGTTCACCGTGATGGGAGGGAAGACGCCTGGAATCGCGGTCGCGGCAAGCAGTATGCAGGCCCCTTCTCGGCGCCAGAGGGGTTCTCGGCCATCGAATTCATGCAGCTCGAAGGACGGCCAAGTCATGGCCGTCACCACAAGCCGCCTCGGAGAGCTCCTGAGGCGGTCGAAGTCGATCGTGGACTGAATCGAATGCCACAGGGGCTCCGGCGACACGAGGGGACTCAATTCCAGGAGGCGGCTCACGATCTCCAGGGGTGACCGTTGCCTTCGAGAGGGCCAGCGGAGACGTTTCAGGTAGCTTTCCGCGACCGAGCGCAGATCGTTCAGGAGCCGAGCGCTGGCCCTGGCCGGACTTCTGGCCAACTCTCGGAAGTAGTCCGTGGGGTCGAGGCGATAGCGAAAAACGCCGTTGCCCTGACCGTGATCGGCGATGCGCTGGAGCCAGAAATCCTTCAGTCGATCAACGGCTAATGGAAAGGGAACATCGCCCTGAGCGACGAGAAAGGCCGCATTGAAAGCCCCGGCAGACGTCCCGACGATCAGGGGTGGATCGAAGGGTTGATGACCGTTGCCACGGCTGAGCCCCTGGGCCAAGGCCTGCAGCACACCGACCTGATAGGCACCCAAAGAGCCTCCGCCGGACAGCACCAGGGCCTTCCCGTCGACCGGGGGCGGCAAAGGCGAAGCGCTCATCGGTGAGCGGGCCTCCTGCGCATGGCCTGTCGGCCGACTAGGGAGCTTTGCGGTAGTGGGTCATAGAACGGCGCCATCTCCTGACGCGCTTCAAAGAGTGAGACATCTCGAAGTTGTCGGGCGACTTTCTCAGGATTGAAGAACTTCTGAGTCCGTGCGTTCCGAAACCCAAGTTCGATCAAGTAGGCAATGCGCTCGTAGCGAAAGTCCAACAGCTCCCACAGCCCGAGGTTGAGTGGCCTCCGTGGCGAGTACGACCGAATCTTGACTCGCCCTTGGGTCGGTAGCCTGAGCCCGAACGATTTGAGGTGAGCTCGGTCCAAGAGATGAGGGTGCTTCTCCAGCAGACCTCGCAGATGGTCGAGATACAAGAGATCCCGCATTTGCATCCAAAGTCCATGGACCCATGCACCTGCCAGGCTCCGATAGAGCTCGGCGAGGGAGCCGACGCGGTCCAGGTCTCTAGGTGCCTGGTCGATCGCGAAGGGCAAGATCAGGTGCACTACGTTGGCGCCGGCATTGATCGCAGGAGAGATCGGTGTATTGTGAATCGGGCCGAAGTCCGCCAACCGTTGGAAGCCGAGGCTCGTGGCCGGGAAGATTCCGGGAAGAGCAGTGGCGGCGGCGAGGAGGCTCGCCCCCTCGTGCCGCCAGAGCGGATCCCGACCGTCGAAGCAGCAGAGTGTGGATCCGGGCCAAGTGGCGGCGGTCACGGCCGCCCGCCTCGGAGAGCCCTCGAGCTGGGTGAAATCGATCGATTGTCGGATCGTTTCGCCGAGGGGCTCCTGGGTCAGGAAGTTGCTGATATCGAGGGAGTTGAAGAGCAGCTTGCCCAAGGACTGATTGAAGCTGCAAGAATCCAGGAGGGTGTTCGAGAGCTCGGTGCTGACGATCCGAAGATCCTCTCCTAGCCGGCTGATAGCAGTCAGTGGGTCCGCTCCGAGATGCCGAAGGAGATCCCTCGGGTCGAGGCGATAGCGAAAGACCCCATTCCCTTGGCCGCGGTCGGCGATTCGGTGAAGCCAGACATGCTTTAGCCGGTCAACAGCTTCAGCAAAGGGAACGGTGCCCTGTGCGGCGAGGAAGACCGCATTGAACGCCCCGACCGAGGTACCCACGATCAGCTTCGGATCGAACGG
Organism: Acidobacteriota bacterium; assembly: GCA_039029035.1. Lineage (GTDB taxonomy): Bacteria > Acidobacteriota > Thermoanaerobaculia > Multivoradales > J023 > JAAELT01. The sequence goes on from JBCCGX010000286.1 coordinate 4,505, forward strand.
CTGGAGGCCGTTGCCCCGACTCAGCCCGCGGGCCAGAGCCTCGAGAACACCCACCTGATAGGCCCCGAGGACGCCGCCTCCGGTGAGCACCACGGCCGTTCTCTCGCCAGGAGATCGGGAGCCCCAATCGACTTCGGCCCGCGGGATGCTGGCCCGTGCCCCGGCCTCAAGTCCCTTGCAGGCTTCGGGGCACGCAGGCGCCGCGGGCGACACGGATGGTCTTTTTAGGAAATTCACCCTCGTCAACTTTCGGGGCGAGCACCTCACCAGCGCTCCGCCAACCGTTCTCGGGCCTCGGACCTCTGCTGCCGAGCCCTGGAGGCTCCGCAGGCACGTTCGTTTCGTGTTTCCCGCCGATTGTGCCCGGTCGCGAGCGCCAGAGCTGAATCAACTGGTGTGGTCGTTCAGATCGATTTCGCGGGGCCGAAACGAAGGCGCTGCTGCCCAACCGTCGAGGCCGCTCTGGACTGCCTTCGGATCGTGCCTGAGAGACTCGGGGCAGGGCCGTCTCGGACGACTTCGCCGCTCAGGGTGCAGAGGACCCAGAATAACGAGGCAGCTTGCGTCGCAATCAGGAGGCGTTGGTGAAGAGAAGGCGCGGGAAATGTTGCCGGTGGAAGTGGAGCACACACGGTGCTGCACGTCCTGGCCAGCCGAGGTGGCCCAGTAAAGCCTGGGTCTGGGCGCGTCGGTCGGTCGGCTCTGTCGGTCCTCGTGTGAGCTGTCCGGCACGCAGTCGTGACTCGGCTCTCAGTCCGAGTCGGACAAGGCGATAGATCGTCGCTGGTTCAGGGAACCACTGATCCGGGCTAGCGCTGCTCGATTCCGCAAAAGCATCGAGTGTGTCGGCCATCGAGTCCTTGCGAAGGAAAAGAGCTAAGAGCCGGGTGGCCAAGGGCAGGCTGATACCGTGATTTGAGATGAGCTCGGCCGGCAGGATACTGAAGGTCACCGAGGGTGATTTGATCGGGCCCTTGCGGCGGCACTTGAATCGCGGAATGGGAAACCTATCGAAGACTTGGCCGTGATCGACGACCCGTCGGTAGTAGAGTCCGTGACGGACAGCGCACCCGCGCCCAAGGCAGAGTGGGCACCGATTCCGATAATCAGGAATCAAGGCGTAGATCGCCAAGCCCAGACTCGCCAAGACAGGAATTGGTGTGGCGTCAAAGTCCTCTTGGATTTGAATGAGATGTCCCTTTTCCCGAAGGGCACGCGCCTGCATGCTGTGACGGTCCCTACTGAATCTCGCCTCCCGCTAGCTCTTGCCTCGCGAGCCTCGCGGGACTAGAACCTCATCTCCAGGCGGGTTCGTCAGGCTGTAGTTTCGCCCGGAGGAGAACGCGTAATCTGAAGAAGTTGAGGACCAAGACCGCCAAGTTTGGCATAGGGCGCTGGTCTTGACCCGGAAAGTCAGCCCTGCCCGATCCGCTCGCCTCGGCCCTTCCGTCCCAGGATCAGAATGTGATGGTTGACGAACGATGCCTCGGCACTGCCGAGAGCCTGCGCCTCGAGCCACTCCGCCGCCCGGTGGGGTGCCGCTTCGAGGCGAACTTCGAGCTCGGCGAGCACTTCGGCTGAGCACCCCTGGCGCTCGGCCCACTGCCGGAACGGATGACGCTTGGTAACCTGTTCGTGGTGCGCGACGCGGAGATCGGCATCGCCGAACATCGCTAACCATTCCTCTTCCTGGAAGGCTCGGTTGTGGCTCGGGTCACGCAGCTTCTCGAAGGCGTCGACATAGCTCGCGGCGGCGTCGTCGGCAGGCAGAACGTGATCCTGCAGCCAGAACCGCCCGTCCCCCACGAGGACTCTCGCCACCTCGCGAACGAAGCGGGTGCAGTCCGGGAAGTGGTGGGCGGCGATGCGGCAGGTGACGAGATCGAAGGTGGCGTCGTCGAAGGGGAGGTTCTCAGCGTCGGCCGGGCGGAAGTCGACGTTGGTGGCACCTTCGCCGTGGACGAAGCGCTCGGCGGAGGCGAGCATCTCCGGGGTCAAGTCGGTGGCGGTGACGTGTGCCACGTGGGGGGCGAGCTTGAGGGCCGTGTGGCCGCCGCCGGTGGCGACGTCGAGAGCCTGCCAGGTGGGCTGGGGCCGGACGACCTCGATCAGGCGATCGAGGTCGGCGCCTTTGGCATGGGTGGCGCTGGTGACGTAACCCGCGGCGTAGCGCCCGTAGCGTTGACGGGAGAGGGTCTTGGGGGAGGGTGTTTCGTTCTCATCCATGACGAAGGCCAGGATACAACGGAGTACCAGGGCGAGCTACTCGCCACCAATGCGCAGCTGTTTCGCCAGGGCTTCGAAGCGTGGGTGACGGTGCAGGCCATCGAGGCGCGGGTCGACGCGCAAGAAGACGAGCCAGGGGTTGTGTCGTTCAAAAGCGCGCTCCAGCCAGGGGGCTGCATCATCGGGCTGGCCGAGGTCGCTGTAGAGCATGGCGCGCCAGAGGGCATCGGCCTCGGCTTCGTCTTTCTGCAGCTCGAGGTCCAGCTGGTAGCGCCGCAGGTCGGCCAGCTCGGAGGTCTCGCTCAATCCGGCATGGGGTGAGTTCTCCATCGGTAGGCGCCCCTTCTGCCGAAGGTGATCGAGGCTCAGGCGGACGGCTTCGGCCTCGTGGCCGGAGCGGGCCAGGCCTTCCACCAGACAGCGCAGGGCCCAACTGTAGCCCGGGGAGAGCTCGAGGGTGGTGCGGCATTCGCGCACCGCATCCTGCCAGCGGTCGGCGAAGAGGTAGTACCATCCGAGGTCGGAGAGGGCGCTGAGGGACAGGGGATCGAGGGCGACGGCGTGCCGCACGGCGGCGATGGCCTCGTCATGGCGGCCGAGGGCGGCGAGGGCGCCGGCGTGCCAGTGGAAGCTCATGGCGTAGTTCGGGTGGAGCTCGCGGGCGCGGCGGAAGATAGGGTCGGCGGTGGCGGCGTCGTATTGGCCGTAGAGCACGGCGAAGGCGAGGGCGTTGTGGGCCTCGGCAAGGTCGGGCTCGAGGGCCAGGGCGCGCTCCGCCGCCTGGCGCGCCCGATCGAAGCCCGCGACCGGCGAGTCGATCTCGAAGGCCTGCAGGTTGTGAGCGTCGGCCAAGGCGGCCCAGGCGGCCGCGTAGGCGGGGTCGATCTCGGTGGCGCGCTCGAGCTCGGCGATGGCGTTGGCGTAGCCGTCGGCGGTGAATCGATGCCATTGGTGGCGACCGCGCAAGAAGTGGTCATGGGCCGCCGGGATGGCAGTGGTGGTTGTCGTCGCGTCGTCGTTCGGCAGCAGCTCGAGAGCGAGGGCGCGGGCGATGCGGCGGGCGATGTCGGCCTGGACGTCGAGCCGCTCACCGGCGTCGGTGTCGTAGGTCTCGGCCCACAGATGGGTCTGGTCGCTGACCGCGATCAGTTGGGCGGTGAAGCGCTCGCGATCGGCGCCGCCGCGGACGCTGCCTTCGAGCACGTAGTCGACCTCGAGCTCACGGCCGATCTCGGCCACCGGCTTGTCCGAGCCCTTGTAGGTCATGGCGGTGATACGCGCAATGACGCCGAGGCGGTCGGGCTGCAGGCGGCCGAGGGCGGTCAGTAGCTCTTCGGTCATGCCGTCGGCGACGTACTCCCGTGCCGCATCGTCGCTCAGGTTGGCGAAGGGCAGTACGGCCAGCATCACGCGTTCGGCGGGGGCACTCGGAGTCCTCAGCCAGCCGGCGCCAACGGTGCCGAGGGCGAGGAGCACGATGGTTGCTGCGATCACGGTGACTGGCCCTCGTGGCCAGCGTCGGCCGGCGTCGGTCGCTGCCTCACCGCCTGGCGTGACCGGGGCGATGAAGCGATAACCTCGCTTGGGCACCGTTTCGACGTAGCGCGGCTGTGAGGCCGAGTCGGCCAGGGCTTCGCGCAGCTTTTTCACCGAGGCGTTCAGGTTGGCGTCGAAGTCGACGAAAGTGTCGGGCCATAGGCGGTGGCGCAAGGTCTCGCGCGGGACCAGCTCGCCCGGTGTCTCGAGCAACGCCGCGAGGAGCTGGAAGGGCTTCTCTTGCAGCACCACCCGCTCGCCGTCGCGGCGCAGCTCGCCGGTGGCGAGATCGGCCTCGAAGGGGGCGAAGGTCAGCTTGTTGGGGTTGCCTCGGGACATCGCGACCTCTCTGCCAGGAGCCTAGCATCCGACAGTGGCCGACGCCGGCTCGGCGATCGCGAGTGACCCACGGTAGCTCCCGGTTCAGCCAGAAGTCAGGCGAAATTCATCCGCCGCACATGGAGCTTCGGACCGCGGTGGCGGAGTCTGGGTGGGCGCGAGTCCCCCGGAACGCGCCGAAGCTTTCAGAACCTTCCAACGATCCGCCGGAGGTCTTCTCATGTCAGCGAAGCTCAAACCCGTTCGAATGTCGATCCTGCTGTCAATCCTGCTGTGGACCCTCCCTCCCGCCGCGAGGGCGGCCTCGGCCGGCCAGCCCGCCGTCGAGCTCGACTACCCACCGGCCCAACGCAGCGCCCAGGTGGACGATTACCACGGCGTGGCGGTGGCCGATCCCTACCGCTGGCTCGAAGACCTCGCCGCGCCGGCGACCCACGCCTGGATGGCGTCGCAAGAGAAGCTCTTCGAGGGCTTCATCGATGGCCAGCGGGCGTCGCAGCTCGAGCGCCGGATCGAGCGCCTGGGCAAGACCGGTGCGAGGATCTCGGCGCCGATCCACGCGGGCGGGCGCTACTTCTATGGAGTCAACGAGCCGCAGCTGAACAACTCGGTGATCTACATGCGCCAGGGGCTCGAAGGCGCGCCGACGGAGGTCCTCGATCCCAATGCTCTGTTCACCGGCGACGAACGTCTGGGCGGCTTCTCCGTCAGTCCTCAGGGGACCTACTTGGCCTACCGGACGACCGTGGTCGGGTCGAGCTGGGGGGATCTGACGGTGCGGCACGTCGCGTCCGGCAAGGAGCTGCCGATCGCCCTGGGCGGCCTGGCCGGCGCCAGCCTGGTGTGGCGGCGCGACGAGAGGGGTTTCTTCGTCGTCCGCTATGGGCAAACGGCGAGCCTGGTCGCCGGCTCTAGCGAGCCGCGAGCCGAGATCGTCTACCAGCCGGTCGGCGGCGACGCGGCACCTCAGATCGTCTACCACCGGCCGGACCAGCCCAGTTGGCTATTCAATCCCAGCCTGTCGAACGATGACCGATTCCTCGTCGTGACGGTCTTCGCCGGGACGAGCTCGCACAACAAGGTGCTCTACC
>JBCCGX010000287.1:0-9695 GCA_039029035.1 Acidobacteriota bacterium
AAGCGGGGTGTCTTGCGCCACGTCGACTACCTCTCCGCTGTCGGAGGGGGCGCCTACGTCGCCAGCAGCCTGGTCGCAGCAACGCGCCGCGAAGGGGCCTTCCCCTTCGCCGGGCCGCGCTCGGAGTCGAACCTGGAACAGCTACGCGAGCGCATCAGCGAGATCAGTGCGCGCGGATCCGCCGGCGTGATGCGGCTGCAGGGGCTCATTATCGGCATGCTGGCGGTCTTGCCGCTGCTGCTCCTGGCGAGCCTGATTCTCGACACCTACTACGGCGGGACCCCGGGCGAATACAACCGAGGCATCCTCGAACAGTGGGAGAGCGACAACGATGTGAGTCTGTGGAAGGCTTACTCCCTGACCAAGTGGATGCTCCTCGCGGCTGTGGTCTGGTTGGTGGCGACATCCCTGGCGCGCGGTGTCCTCCGGGACGTGCGGCAGAGGCTCGACCGGGCGACCGTTTGGCTGCTGGCTTGCGCCGCCTTGGTGGCGGCTTGGGAGTCGCTGCCGTTGATCCTGTATGGGTTTCACCAGCTCGACCAAACCAAGGCGGGGCAAGGGGTTTATGCGCTTGTCGCGACCGGCCTTGCCATCGTCGCGCTCCTCGTCGCGGGCCCGGTAGTGGCGAAGACTGACGGCTGGAAGCGGTGGTTGGCGGTGATCGGGGCACTGCTCCTCGGATCCCTGCTTCCCCTGGTCATCATCGTCACCGTCGCCGACGGCCTCAACTACAACCATTGGGCACCGTTGAAGATGATGCACTGGTGCTGGATCGTCCTGGCGCTGCTGCTGGGCGTCATCCTGGGGAAGTTTTTCCTCCTCTCCGTCACGCGGCTCCAGCACCTCCGGTTCCCATGGCTGCGTTTGGGCCTGATGCCCATCGCGGCCTTGCTCGGCTTCGTCATACCGGGTGCGACGCTCCTGATGATCCGATCCGATGAAGCCTCCGGGCCGTTGGTCGCGTACGCGATCTTCAAGGTGCTCTTCCCGCTTCTCTCCGCCGGAGTGGTCGGTGATCTCGCCAACTGGTTCATGCGGGATCGACTCTCGGGATGGATCCGCCGGGCGGCCACCGCGGCGGTGGCCCTCACGACACTGATCGTCGCGATCACCTTTCTTCCCGATCGACCGACCGGCGGCGACGTCGGTGGGGATCCGGCGTGGTTCATCCTGATTCTGGCGTTCGTCGTCTGGCTGCTGTCCGAAATGACCTTCGACTTCAATCGGGTCTCGTCCCTCGACTACCACCGGGACACCGTTTCCCGGGTCTTCAACGCGCCGTTCCATTCTCCGAAGGTGGGCAAGCTGGAGCTCAGCAACCTCGGCCGGCCGGGCTCTCGTCGACCCCCATACCTACTGCTGAACCTCGCCCAAACCGCGCCCAGCGCCAAGGAAGCGGAGGGGGCGCTGGAGTCCTTCATCGCCAGCCCGAGGTTCCTGGGCTCGGAGAGCCTGGGTTACTGCCCGACCAAGGTCTTCGAGGCCGCCTATCCGGATCTCGACCTTGCCACGGCGGTCGCCATCAGCTCCGCGGGCGGTGCCCCCAACGTCGAGCCGCATGCCCCCCGCCCGCTCGCCAGCCTGCTCAGCTTGATCAACGTCCAGATCGGCCACTGGGTGCCGAGCGCGGCCCGGCTGCACCAGTGGTCTCGGAGTCAGAAGGATCCCGAGCGATCGAACGCTTGGCGGAAGTTCTTCTGGCAGGTTCCGCCGAAGGTCATCTTCAGTCAGATTCTGGGACGCTTCGGAGCGATCGGGCGGTGGGTGAACCTCACCGACGGCAGCCTGGCGGATAACCTGGGGTCCTACGAGCTGGTTCGGCGCCGTTGCCGATTCATCATCCTCGGGGACGCGAGCCTCGACCCGGAGCTGGCCTTTGCCGACCTGGCGGCGCTGCAGAAGCGCTTGGCGATCGACTTCGGAGTCGAGCTGGAGATCGGCCTCCAGGACTTGCGGCCCCAGCAAGGAGTCTCGAAGCGACGCTTCGCGATCGGCCGCCTCAAGTATCCCTCTCTGGACGGCGCCTCGGAGCCCGAAGAGGGCTATCTGATCTACCTCAAGGCCACAGTGACCGGCGGCGAGAACGACACCATCGCCTCGTACCGCAAGCAGCGGCCGGCGTTCCCGCACGCCCAGGCGAGCCGCGGGCGCTTCGCAGAAGCGGACTTCGACGCCTACCACCTATTGGGCCGTGCCGCCGTCGACGACCTGTTCGGCGGCGAGTCGCTGGAGAGCTTCAGCTTCGAGGAGCTCGTGACCTGGTGCCAGAGCGCGGCGGCAGCTGGCGACGATTCGGACGAGAGAACGGCGGCCCAGCCGCCGCACGAGCTGGCGGTGAAGATCGCCGCCCGCGAGTGCGTGCTGGTGACAGGTAGCGGGCTCGGCGCTCAGGCGGACTTACCCACTTGGACCGAGCTCTTGGGCGCCCTGATCGGTTCGCTCGACAAGCAGAGCGTGGTCGATTCCGAGACCATCGCCAGCCTGCGCGAGAGCCTGCGGAGCGGGCGGGCCGACGACGTCGCAGGCGAGCTGGTCGAGCGCTTGTCGAAGGAGATGATCCGCAAACAGGTGGCGAGTGCGGTCGGCGAAGCAGAGCTCTCCGAAGCGCACCGCGTGCTCGGTACGATCCCCTTCGCCGGCGCGATCTCGACCTCCTTCGACACCCTGGTCGAGACGGCCTTCAAGCGCCGCAGACCGGCCGTCGTGGCGGAGCAGACGGGCGAAGAGCTGGCGGAGTGGCTACGGGAGAAGCGCTTCTTCGTCTGCCCGCTGTTCGGCACGGATGCCAGCGATCGGCTGCTCTACACCCGGCGCCAGGTGCGTGGCTTCCTCAGGGATCAGCCCAACGTGTCGCAGTTCCTGGGCACGGTCTTCCGCCGCTTCACGCTCTTGTTCGTGGGTTTCAGCTGCGACGGAATCCGCGCCCTGCTGGACTCGGTCCATGCGCCCGGCGAGCTGGCGGGGCGCTCCCACTTCGCGCTGGTTGCCGAGCGCGAGGGCCTCGACGAGCTGCTGGTGAACTCCCTGCGACGTGACTACAACGTGACCGTACTCGATCTCCCTGCCACCGATGGGTTCCCCGAGGTCCAGCGCTTCGCCGAGAGCCTGCGTTCCGCGGTGACCAAGCGGGACGGCAGCTCGCGGCGCTCCGGACGACCGGAGCTGACGCGAGTCGAGCTGGAGAACATCGGCCCCTTCGACGAGCTGGAGGTCGACTTCAAGCGTGGCTGGAACATCCTGCTGGGTAACAATGGCGTCGGCAAGACGATCATCCTGCGGTCCATTGCCGCGGCGCTTTGCGGCGACGAGGCGGACGAGCGCGCCGTCGGACGACTGTTGAAGAACGACCGCGACAAGGGCACCATCCGCGTCTTCGACCGCGGACAGGCTCACGTCCTGGAGCTCGGCCGTGACCGGCGGAAGGAGCCTGAGATCAAGTCAGCGCCGATGTCGCCGCTGCGGGTGGACGACTGGCTGGTGATGGGCTTTGGGCCGCTCCGTGGCGTGAGCTGGGAGCGCCCCGAAGCTTCGGCAGAGGACGTCGTGGCGATCGAGCCCTTGCCCAGCGACGTCCTGCCGTTGCTTAGAGGAGAGTCCGATGGCCGGCTCAACAATCTCAAGCAGTGGATCGTCAACATCGACTATCGAGCCACGGCGCGGACGAAGGACGGTGCTCAGGCGCGCAAACTGAAACGCCGAGTCTTTCAGCTGCTCAACGCGATCACTCCCGGGATCGACTTCGAGCTCCATTCGATCGACCGGAAGACGCGAGAGATCCTCCTCGACACGGGGCGCGGCATCGTGCCCCTCGAGGCAATTAGCCAGGGAACGGCCTCGATCTTCTCCTGGGTCGGAACCCTGCAGCAGCGGCTCGCCGAGGCGGCCGCGGCCCGCTCTACGGGCGAGGACCGTGGCGCCCTGGTCTTGATCGACGAGATCGACGCGCACATGCACCCGCTGTGGCAGCAGCACCTGATTCCGACACTCGTCGAGCAGTTCCCCGGCGTGCAGTTCGTGGCCACGACGCACTCGCCGATGATCGTCGCTGGAAGGAGCGCACACGAAGTCGTACGGTTGCGGCAGGATCGCCGCTCCAACTCGATCCTGCTGGAGCGCCCGGAGCGCAGCCTCAAGGGCGTGGGGCTCAACTGGATCCTCACCAGCGAGTCCTTCGGGCTCAGCACGCTGCTCGATCTGGAGACCCAAGACAAGCTGGACAAGAAGCGCCAGCTCGCCGTCCAAGAAAAGCTCACGGCAGAAGACAAGGAGCTGCTCGCCGCGCTCGACGAGGAGTTGGAGGAGATCGACTACGCGTCGATGATCCGCGATCCCATGTACTCCCTCTTCGTTGATGCCATGACCCTGCTCGAGCAGCACGGGGATGTCGGCCCCTCGAGCACGCGCTCCGAGCGGTTGGAGCGCGCCGGCGAGATCCTCCGAGTGGCCCGTGTCCGGAAGGAGCTGCGCGGATGATCACGATCCGCCCGGAAGACGTCGAGAATCAGGTGTCCGAAAGGTGGGCCGCTGAGGCCGCGGCGCTCGATGCCGAGCTCCAGGAGATCGCAGAGTCGGACGCTCACGAAGACAAGAAGACCCTACGCCGAGACATATTCAAGGCCAACCAACGTTTGTGGGCCGGCCTCAAGCAGATCCTCATGGAAGTCTCGCACCGCAAGTGTTGGTACTGCGAGAGCAAGAACCTGCGCGCCGACAACGCCGTCGACCACTTCCGGCCCAAGGGTGGTGTGCTGGAGCGGAGGGATCACGAAGGCTACTGGTGGCTGGCCTTCGACTGGAAGAACTACCGCTTCTGCTGCACTTTCTGCAACAGCCACCGCCAGCGCAACGGCAGCAGAGGGGGCAAAGCGGCCCACTTTCCGCTCGTCTCGGAGGACTCGCGCGCCATGGGGCCGGAGGATCCGATCCGCCGGGAGCACCCCGAGCTCCTCGACCCGTGCGATTTTGCCGATCCCCTGAGCCTCTGGTTCGAGGAGGACGGATCCGTCAGGCCCAGACCCAACCAGGACGAGATCGTTCGCCAGCGGGCCGAGCACTCCATCAAGCGCTATCACCTGGACGACCCCTTCCTCAACGAGCCCAGGAACCACGTCTGCAACCAAGTCAAGAAGAGGCTCAAGAGGACCGCAGAGGACCTGGATGATATCGGCGATCCGCGGGTGCTGCGCCGCAAGCTCGGTGAAGGGATCCAGGACCTCAAAGAGCTGATCGATCCGACGGCGGAGTACTCCATGGCCGCCAGGTGCATGCTCATGGGCCTGCGGGGGAAGTACGAGGTCGATGGGCAAGACCTGGCCGAGCTGGTCCTGCTCTGACCGTGAGTGGACCCTCTCGAGGGGTTACCTTTGTCTTCGAGATGCCTCGTGTCGCGAAGAAGGCTCTTGGGGTTTCTGGCCGCAGGACTGCGCTGTATAGAACGTCACTCAGAGGGGTGACGAAAGTCACTGGTCCAACGACGTTCAGGAGGAGGCGATCATGCCAAAGGCGAAGAAGGCGCGGTCTAAGTCAAAGAAGAAGGTAGAACCCGAGAACAAAGCAGTGCTGGCTTTCTCGGATGAGAGGAGCCCCACGCTTATTCAAGAGCAGCGGGTTCACTCGCTCGGCCAAGGCCGGGTGTGTGGCACAGGTTCGCGCGGCCACAAGAGACCGCGCGGAAGCTCACCCCTCGAGATTGTTGTCGATGCGAGTGAGGGTTTTGTTCCGCTATGGGCTGCCGGTACGACTCTGCGCTGGCGGTTCAACGAGCCTTCGATGCAGATTTTCTTCGACCCGGAGGCTGCCAAGGCGGAGCTGCGCAATCAGTTCTCAGAAGCATTGATCGCTTGGGGTGCTGCTGCCCCGGTCAAGTTCAAAGAAAACGAAGATCTATGGGATTTTGAGATTGTCATGAGCAGTGGAGACAACTGCACTCCGAGCGGGTGCACCCTGGCTCGTGCGTTCTTCCCCGACTCCGGGCGCCACGATCTGATGTTGTTTCCGAAGATGTTCGAGCAGAGCCGCAAGGAGCAGGTCGATACCTGGATCCATGAGATCGGGCATATCTTTGGCCTACGTCATTTCTTCGCGACAGTCGAAGAGACAGCCTGGCCGGCCGAAGTGTTTGGGACACACAGCAAGTTCTCGATCATGAACTACGGTGCCTTGAGTGAGCTCACCGAAGTAGACAAGGCAGATCTTACTCGTCTCTATCAGCAAGCGTGGGCAGGTGTCTTGACCCACGTCAATGGGACAGAAATTCAGTTCGTACAGCCGTACCATGTGTCTGCCTCGGCGCCGACCTGTTCGGCCAATACCGGCCAAGGGGTCTCTGGTCTTCGGTCTCGTGGTAGCTACTATGGTACCGGGCATCTTTGCTCGATCCTGCCGTAGCAGCTTCGATCGAGCGGCTCCCAACAATAGCTAGATCGCATCCAGAACGACTGTTTCCGGGCCGTCCTTGTGGCCTGCGCCGCAGCTCCGGAAACTCGCCGGACCACTCACCGGCTGCATAAGTTATCGGCGATAAGAGGCTTATCCCTATCGATCATCCTTCACGCACGAACACGCTCGCTGCGTGCTCGCTCCACAAGGACGATCTCTCGAGCACGAGAATGCTGTTTCTGGACGCGATCTAGCTTGAGAAACTCTCGATCTCGCCGCCCATCTCCGGCAGGGTGAAACAGAAGGTCGAGCCATGGCCTCGGCCTTCGGACTCGACCCACACGCGGCCGCCGTGGGCTTCGATGATGCGCTTGACCAGGCCGAGACCGAGGCCGACGCCGTCTTGATCGTCGTCGATGCGCTCGAAGAGGGTGAAGATTCGCTCGTGATCGCGGGGGTCGATGCCGAGGCCGTTGTCGCGCACGAAGAAAACGGTCTCCTGCCCGTCTTTGCGGCTGGCGACCTCGATTTTCGGTGCCGCCTGGGTGCCCATGAACTTGCCGCTGTTCTCGAGCAGGTTGCGCAGGGCTTCTAAGAGCTGGGCGCGATCGCCGACGACGGAGGGCATGTCCGGTGCGATGACGATCTCGGCCAGGCGGTTGGACACCAGGCCGGCGACCTGGCCGACGGCTTCGAAGGCGAGCTCGCTCATCGGCACCTCGGCCGGGGCGTTGACGACGCGGCCGACGAGGAGTAGCTTGAGCAGCTTGTCGAGCAGGCGGACGACGCGGCCGACGGTGTCGTGGGTGCGGCCGACGTCTTCTTTGAGCTGCTCCAGATCGCCGGCGGCGGCGTCTTGCTGCAGGGCGCCGAGGGAGCTGCGGATGGAGATCAGCAGGACCTTGAGGTGCTGTGAGACGGTCGAGGTGAAGCGCTCCATCTCGCTCAGGCGCTCGCGCGTCGTGGCGTTGCGGTCGCCGAGCTCGGAGATGTCCTCGCGGTAACTGCGCTTGAGCTGCGCTAGCTCGCTGCTGGTGGCTGAGAGGCGGCGCAGGGCCTGAGCGAGCTCGTCGGCGGTCTGCTCGAGGTCTTTGGACGACTCGGCGAGCTGCACCGAGGTGCGGTCGCGCAGCTCGGCGACCTGGCGCAGCTCGGCGGCGGTGCGGTCGTAGCGGGTGTTGGCCTGCTCCAGGTCGCTGGCGGTGCGGTTGAGCTCGAAGGTGGTGCGATCGAGCTCGGTACTTTTCTCTTCCAGGGCTCCCTTGGTCTGGCCGAGCTCGCTGGCGGTGCGCTCGAGCTCGAAAGCGGTACGCTGGAGTCGATTGGTGGTCTGGTCGAGCTCGTCATGGGTACGCTGGAAGTTGGCGGTCGCTTCGTCGAGCTGGCCCGTGGCTTCGTCGAGCTCGAATTCACGGTTGGCCAGGGTCTCGGTCAGCCGAGTCTTCAGTCGTTGGCGACTCAGGAGACTGAGCAAGAAGGCAACGAGGCCGATGGCGGCGACCGCTGCGATGCCCTTGGGGGATGCCGATTGCGCTGCCTTGGCCTCGAGCTCCTGGCTTAGGGTCGCCAGCTCCTGCTGATGGCGGACCGTGTCGGCCTCGTGCTGCTTTCGGGCGGCCTCGAGCTCGGCTTCGAGTGCTGCCAGGACCACGGCGTCTTTTTCGCTCGTTGCGGTGTCGGCGAGCTCGCCGTAGCGTTGCAGAGCCTCGTAGGCTTCGCGATGCCGGCCGGCGCGAGCGTAGGCGTCGGCAAGCCGCGAGTGGATCTGGGTCAGCGCGGTGGTGCGTGGGGGTTCGAGCTCGTTCTCGGCCGCCAGGGCGCGCTCCAGGGTGATGGCGGCGGCCGGGGGGCGTCCCCCATCGAGGTGGATCTTGCCGATCGCCAGCAGGCCTTGGGCGATGCCCAGCTTGTTTTGGGTCTGCCGCGCCAGCCGAAGGGACTCACGGTAGCTGGCCAGAGCGGCATCGTCTTCGCCGAGAGCCATCTGGGCGCTGCCGACCTGCTCGAGCGAACGGATCAGGGATGTCTCGGTCCCGCCTTGCCTGGCCAGCTGTGTCGCCTCGTTGGCGAAGGCCAGGGCGCGCGAGGCATCCTGCTCGCCGAGGGTCGTTGCGAGCTTGAGCAGGATCTCGATCCGATCCTGGCCGGTGGCGCCTTCCAGTCGTACTTCGAGCTCCCCGATCTGTGGCTGCGCCCACAGCAGGTGCGGAAGGAACACGAGCAAGAGGATGAACAGGGGTCTCACTGTGGTGCGGGGATCATACCGTAGACTCCGGCCCGAGGATGCGTATTCTGCTGGTCGAGGATCATGCCGAGCTGCGCGCCGCTATCGGGCGGCGGCTGCGGGCACGTGGCGACCGGGTCGACGAGATGGGGGACGGGCGCGATCTGCTCGACTACCTGGGTGAGGCCGACTACGACGCCGTGGTGCTCGACCGGATGCTGCCCGACGGCGACGCCCTGATGCGCCTGATGGAGGCGCGCCGCCGGGGTTGCCAGACGCCGATGCTGCTGCTCACCAGCCGCGATCAGATCGAAGACCGGGTGGCGGGTCTCGAGGCGGGGGCTGATGACTACTTGGTGAAGCCCTTCGCTATGGAGGAGCTGCTGGCGCGCCTTAATGCTATCGCTCGGCGTCAGGCGCCGCCGCGGCCAAGCGTTTTGCGAGTCGCCGATCTGGAGGTCGACACCGGCCGTCGCGAGGTGCGCCGGGGCGGTGTGTTGATTCCTCTGCGGCCGAAGGAATTCGCCCTGTTGGAGCTGCTCGCCACCCGCGCCGGTCGCGCTGTTCGCCGTGACGAGATCCTCGAATACTGTTGGGACGTGCTGCACGATCCGGCGTCGAATGTGGAGGAGGTATTGGTCGCTTCCTTGCGCCGCAAGCTCGGCAAGCCGGCACTGATCCACACCGTGCGAGGTGTCGGCTACCTGTTGGAGGCGCGCTCCGATGGCTGAAGCCTTGGCCCGCTTGCGCCTGCTGCGCCTCGGAGTGCCGCTCTTCCTGGCTTGGACGGCGGCCTGGGTGCTGGGGATTTCGCTGCTCGCCACCGTGGCGATCGAGCTACGGGCGGAGCTGCGCGATAGCGACCTGGACACTGAGCTCGCCCTCTATGCGACCGCGGTCTACGGTCTCACCTGGTTCGACGAGGCGGGGCAGTTGCGTGACGAGGTACTGGCGCTCGAGGAGGAACTGCTGGACGGCCCGTTCGATCTCTGGGTGGTGGAGCCTGGTGAGCCCGCCGGGGTCCACCTGGCACCGGCTTCGCCGCGCTTCGCGGTCGAAGACTTTGCCGACTTGGCGCCGGCGGTGATCGAGC
>JBCCGX010000288.1:0-9685 GCA_039029035.1 Acidobacteriota bacterium
GCCTGGCCACGAGCTCCAAGTAACTGAACCCACTGAGATACGAGATAAAAGATCGATTACCGAGGATCAAATCATGAGCGAGAGAAAAGATTTTCCCAACGAAGTCAAAGACAGTGCCCACAAGATCTGGCTCGCCGGCCTCGGCGCGCTCTCGGCCGCCGAGGAAGAGGGCTCCAAGCTGTTCAAGAACCTGGTCGAGCGCGGCGAGAACTTCGAGAATCGCGGCCGCGAGCGGTATGAAGACGTCAAGGACAAGGTCGACGACGTCACCGAGCAAGCCAAGACTCGCGCCGAGACCACCTGGGACAAGGTGGAAGGCCGGCTCGACGAGGCCGTCACCTCGGCGCTCGGTCGCCTCGGTGTGCCGAGCCGCGACGAGATCGCGACCCTGACCCGTCGGGTCGAGGAGCTCACCGCGGTGGTCGAGCAGCTCAAGCCGGCCAAGAAGGCTCCGGCCAAGGCCCGGACGACCGCCAAAGCGACGGCGAAATAAGATCGACTGGCGCTGATGAACAGCCACAGGGATCCGGCGATGACGCAATCCGACCAACAAACTTCGCCGGATCCCAGGATCGGGCTGGCTCTTGCCGGGGGAGCCCCCGGCGGCGCAATCTACGAAATCGGCGCCATGCGCGCCCTCGACGAGGCGATCGAGGGCTTCGACTTGACCCGCTGTGGGGTCTACGTCGGCGTCAGCGCCGGCGCTTTCCTTACCGCTTGCCTGGCCAATGGTTTGCGGACCGATCAGCAGGTCCGTGCCATCGTCAAGCGAGAGCCCGGCGAGCATCCCTTCGTTCCGGAGATCTTCTTTCGTCCGGCGATCAAGGAGCTCGGCTCGCGGGTGCTGAAGACGCCGCGCCTCCTGGCCCGGGCGCTGAAAGCCTATGCGACCGGCCGTGAGAAGCGCTTCGTCGACGCCCTGACCCTCCTGGGTCGCAGCTTGCCGGTCGGCATTTTCGATAGCGATCCGGTGCGGGAGTACATCGCACGGATCTTCTCGATCAAAGATCGAACCGACGATTTCCGTCAACTGGCCAGCAAGTTGAGCGTCGTGACGACCGACCTCGAGTCGGGCGAATCGATGCGGTTCGGTTACCAGGGGTGGCCGCATGTGCCGATTTCGGTCGCCGTCCAGGCGTCGACGGCGCTGCCAGGCCTCTATCCGCCAGTCGAAATTAACGGCAGATACTATGTTGATGGTATCCTGCTCAAGACCATGCACGCGTCGGTGGCTCTGGAGGCAGGGGCCGAGTTGTTGTTCTGTATCAATCCCTTGGTTCCGGTCGACACGCGTCAGGCGGTACAGCAGAATCTGCTGGCGCGAGCCCCAGTGACTCGGCGTGGCCTGCCCGCGGTTTTGTCGCAGACCATTCGTACTATGATCCATTCCCGTATGCGCCTGGGCTTCAAGAGCTACGAAAACGCCTACCCGAATGCGGATATCGTGCTGCTCGAGCCGCCTCGGGACGACTACGAAGATTTTTTCTCCAACATCTTCAGCTTCTCGTCGCGGCGTGCAGTCGTGGCCCACGCCTTCGAGGCGACGCGCCGCGATCTGCTGGCCAGACGGGCCGAGATCGAGCCCAAGCTGGCGCGCCACGGTCTGCGATTGAACGTCGACTTCCTGCACGACGAGGAGACTGACGTCTGGGCTAGCGTCGGCTTGCCCGAGTTTTCCACTGATCGCCCGAGCCCAGAAGTCGAGGCGGTCTCCACTGACACCTCCGACACGGACATCGGGCGCGATCTCGAGGCGCTGCTCGATCGAGTCGAACATCTCGCCACCACACGGCGCCTGGCGACCGAAGCTCGATGAGATACGGCGCAGCCCGGCTCCTGCTCTTGGCAGGACTCTTCGCGGTCCAAACCGCGACGGGCTGCGTGACGATGGCCGAGGCCCAGGGATCCTCCGAACCCGATACGAGGAGCGCGGATCAGCCGGAGAAGGGCAGCGGGCAAACCAGTGAGACGGGCTCCGCTCAACGGGTCGTGCCGCTGGAGCCTCTGCCGGTTGCACCGGTCCCCGAGCAGAGCAACGGTGAGGAGAACGGTGCTGAACGATCCGAGAAGGATCGTATCGTGCCGCTCGAACCTTTGGCAGCGCGTCGAGCGGCGGTTGCAGAACCGCTGCGTGAGGCGGTCGTTCCGTCGACGGTAGCAGTCTCCGAGGTCAGCGCCGCGGAGGCAACCGTCCGGGATTGGGCGGCCGCCTGGGCGGCGCAGCGGGTCGACGACTATCTGCTGTTCTACTCGCGGGAGTTTCGACCGCCGGAAGCCTTGACCCGCAGCCGTTGGGAAGCTCAGCGGCGTCACCGCATCTCGCGCCCGGCTTTTATCGAGGTCCGGCTGGACGCCCTGACCGTGCGGTTTGGCGGACCGGGCATCGCATGGGTCGAGTTTGCCCAGGCCTATCGCTCGGATAGCTATCGCGACGACGTCGTCAAGATACTCCAGCTGCAGCGCGAAGACGGTCTTTGGAAGATCACCGCAGAGCAGGTGATCCGCCAACTCCCGGCCAACGGCTGACGGGCTACCAACGGCGATTGGCGGCCAACAGGGCAGCCGCCTCAGCGGCTGGCAGAGCGCGTGAGAAAAGATAGCCTTGGGCCTGGCTAGCACCGAGTTGGCGCACCTGGGCCAGCTGGCTCGTTGTCTCGACCCCTTCCGCGACGACATCCATGCCGAAACTGGTGCCCAGGGCCGCGGCAGCTCTCACGACTTCGGCGTCTTGCCGCCCAGGCTTCATTCGCGCGACAAACGAACGATCGATCTTCAGGGTATCGATCGGCGAGCGGGAGAGCTCGCGCAGTGACGTGTAACCGGTTCCGAAGCCATCGATCTGAATGCTGAAACCGCGGCGCCGAACTTGCCACAGGAGCGCCATCGACTCCGGCGCGTCGACCAACAGACTTTCCTTCACTTCGAGGGCGATGGCCGAAGGAGGCGTGCCGGCTTGTTGGGTCACGGCGACGAGCTCGTCGATGAAGCCGGGCGCAACAAGCTGCTGGCCCGAGATGTTGATGTTCACTCGCAGGGCGGCCTGCTCCGGCAGCTGTCGCCAGGGTACGATCTGACGACAGGCCTGCAGGAGGATCCAACGGCCGAGGGGCAGAATCCAACCTGTCGCCTCGCAAGCTGGGATCAACTCGTCGGGACCGAGGAGGCCGCGTTGCGGATGGCGCCAGCGAACGAGAGCCTCGAAGGCTGCGATGCGACCCGATGCGAGATCCACGATCGGCTGGTAGTAGAGCACCTGCTGCTCCGCTTTGATCGCCCACGCCAGATCCTGCTCCAGCCATTGGGTCTCGCTGGCGCTGCGCTGCGCCTCGTCAACCGGCGGTAAAGTCACCTCAACCCCGTCGGCTCAAGCCCGTTTGTTCAGGCCCGCGATCAGGCCGATGATCAGCAGGAGAGCCCACACCGGCCAGGGAGTGTCGGTCGCCGCCAGGATCGCCCCCGCAACGAGACAAAAGCCGCCAAAGATCGTGCCGCGCACGCCGGCCAACGGATTCTCATTGCGCCGCTTGGCGCTTTGCTCGAGGATCTTCAGCCCCTGACTCACCAGGGTCGGGGCCTTGACGATGGCGTCGATCAGCTCCGGCGCGCCGCGCAGGCTTTCGCGTGCCAGGCGCCAGGGGTTGAAGCGGTAGAGAATGATCTGGGTGATGTGGCCTTTTGACGCCTCGGCGACATCGAAGCCTGGCTTCAGCATGTGGCCGACCGCTTCGAAGGTCACCAGCGCCTTGGTCATCAACACGGTTTCGATGGGAAAGTAGATTCGATACTCGGCCCCGAGCGAGACGGATTCGAGGATCAGCTGGGCGAAGGAGAAATCCTCGAAGCTCGAGGACCGTTGCCAGCGTCGACTGACTTCCTCCACCTCGCGCCGGAAGCCGTCCGGGTCGCCGCCTGGACCGGGCTCGGCGACGCTCGTCAGGTAGCGCGCCGCGTTGGCCGGATCGCCGGTGACCAGGCAGTAGTAGTAGTACAGCAGGGTACGACGGATGTCTTCGGTCAGCCGTCCGACCATGCCGAGATCGATGAAGCCGGCCTGAGGGCCCGGCAGGATGATCAGGTTGCCGGGATGTAGATCGGCGTGGAAGAAGCCGTCGCCGTAGAGCATGCGGACGATCGCGCTGACCCCGAGATCGATGACCCGATCTTTCTCTGCGTCGGTGAGCTCCTTGGCGGCATCAGCGTCGGGACGGATGCCGTCGAAGAACTCCATACAAAGCACCGTCGAGGCGCTGTAGCGGCGATAGATACGCGGGAAGCGGACGTCGGGCTCGTCCTTGAAGTTGGCCGCGAAGTTCTCGGCGTTGTCCGCCTCCCGCACCAGGTCGACTTCTCGCAGGGTGTACTCGGTGAACTCACGCAGCACCCGTTTCGGCTGGTAGCGCGGGATGATCGCTTGCAGCAGGTTGCCGAACAGGCCGAGCAGGGTCGCGTCGCGTTGCAACGTTTCGCGGATCCCGGGTTTGACGACCTTGAGGATCACTGCATCGCCTTCGATGGTCGTCGCGCGGTGGCTCTGGGCGATCGACGCCGAGCCGGCGGGGATCGGCTCGATCCACGAGAAGATCTCGTCCACCGGTTTGCCGAGCCCCTCGGACACGAGCTCCAGATAGCGCTCGTAGGGCACGGCCGGCAGGCGGCTCAGGAGGTTCTTGAGCTCGTCGGTCACGCTGCGCGGCAGCAGGTCTTCCCGCAAGCTCAGCACTTGCCCGAGCTTGATGTACGTCGGGCCGAGCAGCTCCAGACGTTGCCGCAGCTGGACCGGGAAAGGCTTCTTGGCCAGGGAGGGCTTGACGAACAGGCGGGCGCCGAGCGCCAACAACTGAAGGGCGCGAAAGCGCAAACCGCGCCGTTTAGTCTTGGGCCGGCTGCGGATGTAGTCGATCAGACCGCCGAGCAAGAGACCGAAGAGATGCCGGTTGGTCGTCAGGTAACGCCGGATCAACCCGGGCGGCCGCCTTTCCCGCAGCTCTTCGTAGCCCGCTTCGGCAAGGGAAGGGATCCGCGTGCCCATCAGCGCCTCAGCGCTCGGCATCGCGGCTTCCGTCGATCGGCTGGCGTCGGTCATCATGGCCTGGTCCGATCTTAGCGCCTGCCGCACAGCGGCAACAAACGCGCTGGACCGCACCGACGATTCGCCATATGCTGAGCGGCCCATGGAGCCCACCGCCGACGCCGTAGCCCTAGGACTCGTCTGGTACGCCGCTTTCCTCTTCTCACTGACCGTGCACGAAGCGGCCCACGCCCTCGCCGCGCTCAAGCTGGGCGACGAGACCGCCTACCTTGGCGGCCAGGTAACGCTGAACCCCCTGCCCCACATCGAGCGCGAGCCCTTCGGTACCGTCCTCGTGCCACTCCTGAGCTACGGCCTGGCCGGCTGGGTCATGGGCTGGGCCAGCGCCCCCTACGATCCCACCTGGGCCGATCGCCATCCCAAGCGCGCCGCCTGGATGGCCCTCGCCGGGCCGGTCTCCAACCTCCTCGTGGCCGCCGCCTGCGGTATCGTCATCCGCCTCGCCATGGTCGCCGGCACCCTGGACGCTCCGGACAGCGCCAACTTCACCCAAATCACCGTCGCCGCGGCCCCTGGCCTGTGGGAGAGCCTCGCCACCCTGCTGAGCATCCTCTTCTCGCTCAACATCCTCCTCTTCGCTTTCAACCTCCTACCCCTACCACCCCTCGATGGCGCCGGCGTCCTGCCGCTGCTGCTCAAAGACGAGTGGGTGCGAGGCTATCAGGAATTCATGCGCCAACCGATGTTCGGCCTGCTCGGTCTGCTCGTCGCCTGGAGGGTCTTCGGGCAGATCTTCCAGCCGATCCACCTGCTGGCGCTGAATTTGTTGTATCCGGATATCGGGTATCACTGAGGGCAGGTCGCGAAGGCTTCGGTATCGGTGACCGCCTCGGCCGCACGACCGAGGGGGTTGAAGTATTCGGCGACGTCACCGGTTTGTGTGTCCGTCACCCGGAGGGTGTATTCGATATCGGTGGTTGCCGCGGCAAAGACCCAGAAGTGGTCGTTGAGGGCGCAACCGTCGAGAATCTTCACCAGCATCTCCCAGTTGTCGGCATCGAAGAACCAGAACAGACCGGAATCCTCGGCGCCACTGCCGGGAACGACTCGTGCCGTGCCGGAGGTGCCCTGGGAATCCTGCCAGATCACTTCGACCTCGAAGCGAATGTCGTTGAGGTAGAGACGACTCGCAGGCTCAGGCTCGCCGGCCTTGTTCGGAGCCGGCTGGCTCTGCGGCTGTGCCGCCGATGCCCCGGCTGGCCGAGATACCGCTGTGCCTCTCCTCTGCGCCACCGGCGAAGTTCCAGTGCAATCGCCGAATGCCGCGGTATCTGTGATCGAAGCGGACGTCCTGCCGAGCGGGTTGAAGTACTCTTTACTCGCACCGGTCAGGGTGTCGGTCACCTGCAAGGTGTATTCGACATCGGTGGTCGCGGCGGCGAAGACCCAGTAGTGTCCGTTGACACCGCAGCCATCGAGCACCTTGACGAGCATCTCCCAGTTGTCGGCGTCAAAGAACCACAGCACACCAGAGAGGTCTGATCTGACAGGGACGATCTTGCCTGAGCCCATCCGGTTGAGAAAATCGCGCCATTCGACTCGGACCTCGAAACGGCCTTCTTGGAGCATCAGGCGATCGACTGGGGCAGGGACCGATCGTAGAACCGTCGAACCCAGAGCATCACCGCTTTCGGACTCCCGGATGACGATGTCGTGGGATTCGAGCAGTCGCGGGTCTTCGATTGCGACTTCTGCTGACACCGCGGTGCTCTTGCCGGGAGGAACGACAACCTGATCGCTCAACATCGAGCCGCTCTCGTTCGTCGTGCCCTGGCCGGCAACCGAGCGGAGACTCACCGGCTGCTGTCCGCTCTCCGAAACAGTGAACGCCTCGATCTGGTACTGCAGAATACGCGCCGAGTCGCTCGGATTCAGCACTTCGAACGTGACTGTGTCCGACTCACCTGCGGCAATGCTCATCGGCACCTCGTCTCGGGGTGACGCGCACCAGTCTCGGCTATCCCACACCGAGGCCCGGCGCACGGCGGTGAAGCCGGTCGAAGGATTGAGAACCCTGGCTTCAAAGCAGGCCTGCACCCCGTCGCTCGTCATGGCGCTGGGCCGGCCGATGTGGACCTGGATCGCCTGGCAGCTCTCGGCCTCGACCCGAACTGGCTGAGCCGGGGAAAGCAGCGCGAACTCTGTCGGCCCGTCGACATCTACGTCGCAGGCTTCGGCGGAAACGCCGGAAAAGGAGAGCTGGTAGACCTGTTCTCGGGTCGAATGATTGCAGATGGCAAGTTCTGCGGTGCCGGTCGCCTCACCTTTGCAGATCGAGGTATCGGACGCGGCGTAGAAGGTCTCTTTGCAGACCCCGGTATCGGCGGCTGCGAAGATGCTCTGCACCTCTTCAGCCATCAAGGCTCGGTTGAAGATATGAAGCTCGTCCAAGGTTCCGTCGAAGTGATGTCCCGGGTTCTGTGGGGGGTGCGAGTTGTCCAAGGAACTGCGGCCGATGCGCCAGGGATTGCTATGGGTTACCGTGCCTGCGGCAGACCTCGGATCAAAAAAGCCGACGGTTTGGCCATTCAGGTACCACCGTCCGCCGACAGGGTCGTCGCGATCGACGCTGACGGCGACATGGTGCCAGGTGTCGTCAAGCAGGAACGCGTTGCTGGTGAAGAGAGTGTCCTCGATCTGTAGTCTGAGCTCGCCCTCGGCGAGGAACAGGCGTAGGCCTCGGTGGGGCTCAGAGGAACCGGCTCGGTTGTCGATCAGGTCGGCGATCGGCTGGGTTAGCTCGCCGACGCGCTCAGTCTGTATCCAGAAGTCGATCGAGAAATCGCCGGAGGCGTCGGAAAGAAAGTCCAAGGAGACATCGCCGGGCACTTCGACGTAGTCGTCGAGGCCGTCGAAGCGCAGCGCTCGATCGACCTGGCCCGGAATCACTGTAGGTCCGTGACGGTGCGAGCCGTTGGCGCCTCGGGCGAGATCGTTGGCGATCGTACCGGAGGCGTCGTCGAATGGCCACCAATGGCCCAGGCCCAACTGAGTCTCGAAACAGGCCTGGAGAGTCGAGGTGACCGTCAAGGAAGCTGTCGCAGGGTCAGCGACGATGGTTTCGAGACCATCCTGCCTGGAAACCAATGGGGTCGTTTCGTTCGGGAAGATGCCTGAGCCAGTCGCTGTGACGTCCACCTCGATCTTGCAAGAAGACCCTGGGGTGAGCACGCCGCCGCTAAAGCTGATCGTGCCGGAGGCAGGGTTCAACAAACCGCCGCAGCCATCGTTGATGGCATTCGGTGGATCGGCGATGGCTAGGCCCGAGGGTAGGATGTCGTCGAACGCCAGGAGGCTTACGGGCTCGGTGGAATTGTTGCCGAGGGTGATCTCGAGCCGACTGATCTCGCCAGCTGAGATCGTGTCGGGTACGAACTGTTTGCTGAAAACCATTGGGCGAACGGTCAGATCGTCCTGCGCTGGTCCACTGTTGCCCGCAATGGACGTCAGATCACCGCTCGTGTTGGTATGAGTGCCCCGCGTGCGACTGGTGACATCGATGGAGAGCGTGCAGCTGCCCGAGGCGGCGACGACGCCGTCACTTAGACTGATCGTGTCGGATCCGGGAGGACCGCTGAAAGTACCGCCACAAAAGCTCGAAAGATTCGACGGCTTTTCGACGACAACACCCGCCGGTAGCTTGTCGGTGAAGTCCATAAAGAAGAGTCCCAAATCATTCGCCGAGTTGTCGATGGTGAAGGTGAGCGTGCTTCTTTCCTTGATTTCGATCTCGGGTGGAATGAATTGCTTTTTGAAGAGTGGTGGCTCAGCGACAGTTAGGGTAGCGCTCGCCGGTGCACTGACCCCAGCTCGAGAAGTGAGGGGTGAGGTAATGTTTTCATGCAAGCCAGTTACGGAGCTCGTGACTTCGAGGCTGATCGAGCACCCCGGCCCTGTGACGGTACCGTTGATCAATTCGATCGTTCGATCGTCTGAAACCTCAACCTCTCCGCCGCAATTGTTCTCCCCTACAGGAGGGGTAGTAAAGAGAACACCGTCTGGCAAGATATCGAGGAAACTTAGTTCTGTAACTGAAATGTTATTGCCCGTGTTGTCGATAAAGAAAATCAAGGTGCTCCTCGTGCCAGGTCGGATGACAGCTTCGTCAAAGCGTTTACTGAAACCAAGCTCCTCCAACACGGTCAGATCGGCACGTGCAGGTCCGCTGTTGCCGATGGTCGAGGTCAGGTCGCCGCTTCTATTTTCATGGGTTCGAGGGTCTGTGCTGGTGACAGCGACTTTGACCGTGCACAACTCGCCCGCGGGAACGGCGCCGTCGCTATATTCGATCAGCGAGCTTCCGGGGATTGCCGTCAAAGTACCGCCGAGACATGTCGGCGGCGCCGTCACGCCATCGATGGTTACCCCGGTGGGTAGGATATCTTGGAAACCCAGCATCATCGCGTTCGAACTGTTGTCTCTGTTGTCGATCTCGAACGTGAGGGTGGAGGCTTCGCCCTTGGCGATCACGTCTGGCTCGAAGCGTTTGCTGAAGCCAAGCGGCAGAACTGTCAAGATGGCACTCGCGGTCGAACTACCACCCGCGGCTGAGGTCAAGGTGCTGGTGTTCGACAGGCTTCCATGGCTTGTCGCGAA
>JBCCGX010000289.1:0-9629 GCA_039029035.1 Acidobacteriota bacterium
GTCGTGCAGACCACTCACCGCGTCGCGGACGAAGTCGAGATCCTCGCTCGAGACTTCGAGGGCCTTGAGGTAAACCTGCGCCGCCTCGTCGACCGAGCCACCGACGATCAAGAGATCCGCCAGCAGCCGGTACTCCTTCAGAGCCTTGTCGATCAGGCGCTGGCTCTCGAAGAGCTCGGCAAGCTTGAGATGGAACGACGGATTGTCCGGCTCCAGCTCGGCCATCCGCTGGTAGATGGTGATCGCCGAGGCCGCGTTGTCGTGCTTCTGGTAGTAGTCGGCGAGGACCTGGTACTGCGTCCGCGCTTCGTTGAGCAGGCCCTGTTTGTGGTACAGCTCCGCCAGCCGCTCATAGACCGTCAGCGAGGTCGGGTCGAGCTTGATGATCTTTTTGTAGATGGCGATCGCTTTGACGAAAAAGCCATCGCGGGTGTACTGCTCGGCGATCTGTGAGAAGAGCTTGACCGCCTCGCCGAAGCGCTCGATCCTCGCGTAGAGGTCACCGACCCGGTTGAGGGTGTTGGCGTCGTTGGGGTTCTCCGCCAGAACCTTGCGGTACTCCTTGATCGCCGCTTCCAGCTTGCCCTTGGAAACGTACTTCTCCGCCGCGCGGATGACGTTCTCGCGGTTCAGCGCCATCATCCGCCCCCACCAGCGGCCGGCTGCAGGTCGAGAGCCGCGGGCTTTTGCTGCGGCAGAACCGAACGGAAGGTGAGCCGATGCACCGCGCTCGGACCGTAGTCGCACAGCGCCTGGCGATGGGCTTTGGCGCCATAGCCCTTGTTGGAAGCAAAGCCGTACTGTGGGTACGACCGGTCGAGCTCGACCATCGTCCGGTCGCGCTCGACCTTGGCCAGAATCGAGGCACAGGCTACGGCGTAGCTGATCTGATCGCCGCGAATCACCGGCAGGCAGGGAAAGGGCGGCTCGCTGAGGCGCACCGCATCGACCAGCGCGAGATCCGGTGCCGGGGCCAACGATCCCAGGGCTTGCAGCATCGCCTGCCGGGTCGCCTGCAAGATATTCATTCGATCGATGTCCCGCGGCGACACCGCCGCCACTGCGGCCACCGGGTGGGCTCGTCGGATCGCGGCAGCCAGACGTTCGCGCTTTGGGCTACTGATACTCTTGCTGTCGTCGACCCCCGGCACCATACATCCGGGCTCGACGATCACCGCTGCAGCGACCACCGGACCGGCCAACGAGCCGCGACCGACCTCGTCGACGCCAGCGATACGGCCATAACCACAGCCGCGTAGGAGATCCTCGAGGCCTCCCATCAGACGCAGGCGGTAGACCTCGGCCAGCAGCTGAGCCATGGTCGCCAAACAATCTCTCCTCGGGAGATCAGACTTGACGCCGTTCCTCGATTCGAGCCGCCTTGCCGCGCAGCTCGCGCAGATAGTAGAGCTTCGCCCGGCGGACCTTACCGTGTCGGACAACTTCGATCTTGTCGATCGACGGCGAATGGATCGGAAAGACACGCTCGACACCGACACCGCCGGAGATCTTCCGCACCGTGAAGCTCTCGCGGGTACCGCCACCACGACGGGAGATCACTACCCCCTGGAAGACCTGGATACGCTCCTTGCTGCCTTCCACCACGCGCACGTGGACACGGACAGTATCGCCGGCGCGAAATTCCGGCAGCCCAGTCTTCAAATAGGGCCGTTCTACGCTCACAAGCTGGCTCATGACTCTGATCCTTCGCTGGTCTATCGGGCGACCTCGCCCGCTTCGTTCATTGGCACCGATCACGTACACCCTTGGCCGGGTACGTCTCCTTCAGGAACTGTGACCCTGCGGAGACTTTGACCCTGCCGACCTGGCATGGCGATCGAATTAACTATTATCGATATCTACTTTCCCGGTTGCAAGCCTGGTGGCAAGCTCTCTCCCTGCTCCGCCGCCCATGCCATGGCCTCCTGGCGCTCCGCCGGCGTCAGATCGGCGGTCGGCAAAAGGTCTGGTCGCTTGGCGGCCGTGGCGCGCAGCGCCTGCCGCCGGCGCCAACGCGCGATGTCGGCGTGGTTGCCGCCGAGCAGCACCTCGGGCACCGGCAGGTCGCCCACGGTCCGCGGCCGTGTGTAGTGCGGATAGTCGAGCAGACCGTGACGGAAGCTGTCGTTCTCTACCGAATCGGCCAGACCGACGACGCCGGGAATCTGCCGCGACACCGATTCGATCAACACCATCGCCGGCAGCTCGCCACCGGAGAGCACGTAGTCACCGATCGAGATCTCTTCGTCGACCAGGCTCTGCCGGACCCTTTCGTCGATGCCTTCGTAGCGCCCACAGAAAAGCAACAAACTGGGCCGTTGGCTGAGTTGGCGCACCTTGGCCTCGTCCAGACGCCGGCCCTGGGGCGAGAGCAGGACCCGCCAGGCTGGCTGCTCCTCGTCCGCCAGACGCTGCACCGCATTGAAGAAGGGCTGGGCGGTCATCACCATGCCGCCACCTCCGCCGTAGGGCTCGTCGTCGACACTGCGATGCTTGTCGTCGGTGAAATCACGCAGATCCAGGGCCTCGACCGAGAGCAGCCCACGCTCGATCGCCCGGCCGACCAGGCTGGTGGCGAGAAAGGGCTCGAAGAGCTCGGGGAAAATGGTCAGGACTTGGATGCGCATGTTTCGATGAGTCCGGGGGGTAGCTGGAATCGAATCTGGCGGTTCTCGACATCGACCTGGGTCAGAAACGGCTCGACGAACGGAATCGACAACACCCGCCCGTCCTGCACGACCTCGAGCAACAGGCCGCCGCCATCCTCGACCAGCTCGGTCACTTCTCCCAGATCGCCATCCCTCGCGTCGATGCAGCGGCAGCCGATGAGCTGAAAGTGGTAGTACAAGCCTTCGGGTGCCGGTGGGACATCGGTCTCGGACACCTCGAGCCGAGCCCCGCGCAAGGCCTCCGCCTGATTGCGATCCCGATAGCCCTCGAAGCGCACGATCCCACCGCCACGGATGGGGCGAAAGCTGGCGACCTTGGCCCGCCGCGGCGTCCCGTCGCCGACCCGCAGCCACAGCTCTCGTCCGGGATCGAATCGATCGGGGACATCGCTGTGGATCTGAATCCG
The DNA here is from genome assembly GCA_039029035.1 of Acidobacteriota bacterium. Lineage (GTDB taxonomy): Bacteria > Acidobacteriota > Thermoanaerobaculia > Multivoradales > J023 > JAAELT01. Next base: position 3,077 of record JBCCGX010000289.1, read on the forward strand.
AACCTCGCCGTGCAGGGCCTGGGGGCGAAGGACAATGCCGACCAGGATGGTTTCCGACGCGGGGACGCCGGCGACCTGTTCACGAGGCTCAGTATTCGCGGATCTCGAGGCCATATCTGCGGCCGTCCAGAGAGCCGCGGGCGTCGAGCAGCGTGCGGAGCGCGCGGGCGGTACGCCCCTGACGACCGATCAACTGACCGATATCGTCTTCATCGACGCGCACCTCGAAGACGGTCACCGAGCGGCCGGGTCGCTCCCGGACGCGGACCGCACCCGGCGTATCGACGAGGTGCGAGATGATCCGCGTCAGGCGCTCGCCGACCGGTGGGTCGGCCGCCGGGCCGTTGGTGTCGTCGATCACTCCGAATCCGCCGCTTTCTCAGCTTTCGCGTCGCCGTCAGAAGCCTCGGCTTCAGCCGAGTCGTCGTCCGCCGCGGCCTCAGCCTCGGGCTCAGCGCTGGCTTCCGCTTCGGCCGCCGGCTCTTCGGTAGCTGCCGGCTCTTCGGCAGCTTCCGCCTCAGCTGTCGGCTCTTCGGCAGCCTCCGCCTCGGCGGCCGGCTCTTCGGCAGCCTCCGCCTCGGCGGCCGGCGCCTCAGATGGAGCGGCCTTGGCCTGGGCGACCAGCCTCTTCACCGTGTCCGAGGGCTGGGCCCCATGGCTCATCCAGTGCTCGACGCGCTCGATATTCAGGTTCAGCGTCACCGGTTGGGTGCGCGGATTGTAGTAGCCGACTTCTTCGATCGACGAGGCGGTGGGGGTTCGGCGCGAGTCCGAAACCACGACGCGATAAAAGGGTCGATGCCGGCTGCCCATACGGCGTAGCCGAATCTTCAACATGCTGGGATGCCTCCAAATGGATCTTGCGGTGGGCGCGGCGAGATAGGACGGGATTCAGGCGCAAGACCTTTCCGATGCCGCACGGAGTCGCGCACTCTACCAGGATTCAATCGCCTAGGCTAGCTTTTTCGCCAGGAATCACTGTCTCAACCGGAGTCACTGTCTCAACCGGAGTCACAGTCCCACCTGGAAGTTACAGTCCCATGGAGCGGCGCAGAAACTTGCCACTCGCACCCTTCATCATCTTGCGCATCTGCTGATACTGCTTGAGGAGCCGGTTGATGTCTTGCACCCGGGTGCCGGAACCGCGGGCGACGCGACGCTTGCGACGGGCATTGAGCAGGCCGGGTTTGCGCCGCTCGAGGGGTGTCATCGAGTTGATGATCGCCTCGATACGCTTGAGCTGCCCTTCGTCGACCGACGAGGCGTCGAGCCCCTTCAGCGGCCCCATCTTGGGCATCAGCTTGAGCAGCTCCGACAGGGGTCCCATGCGGCGCATCTGCCGCAGCTGATCACGCAGGTCTTCGAGAGAGAACTCCTGGCTTACGATGCGCTTGGCGAGGCGCTCGGTCTCGTCCGAGTCGAGCCCCTCCTCGGCCTTCTCGATCAACGACAGGACGTCGCCCATGCCGAGGATGCGCGACGCGATGCGTTCGGGGTGGAAGAGATCGAGCTCGTCGAGCTTTTCACCGGTACCGACGTAACGGATCGGCACTTCGGCGACGGTACGGATCGAAAGCGCTGCACCACCGCGGCTGTCACCATCGAGCTTGGTCAGGATGACGCCGGTGAGCGCCATCGCTTGAGCGAACTCCTGGGTACTCTTGACCGCGTCCTGACCGGTCATCGAGTCAGCGACGAACAAGGTCTCGACCGGCTTGACGATCTCCGCCACCTGCTGCAGCTGACGCATCAGCTCGTCATCGACATGCAACCGGCCGGCAGAGTCGATGATCACCGTGTCATGGCCGACCTCGCGGGCGTAGGTCAACGAGCGCCGAGCCAACATCAAGACGTCTTCCGTCAGCTCGGGCTCGAGCACCGGCACCTTCACCTGGTCGCCGACCTGCAGCAACTGCTCGACCGCCGCCGCACGCTGCAAATCAGCCGCCACCAGCAAGGGCTGTCGCCCACGTTGCCGCAACCGGCGCGCCAGTTTGCCCGCGGTGGTGGTCTTACCGGAGCCTTGCAGACCGCACAGCAGCACAACCGCCGGCCGGCCTTCGAGACGCAGCTCCTGCCCCTCTTCGCCGAGCAGCGCGGTGAGCTCGTCGCGCACGATCTTGATCACCTGCTGGGCCGGCGTCAGGCTCTCGAGCACCTCCTTGCCTTCCGCCCGCTCGCGGATTCGGCCGACGAAGGACTTGACCACCCGAAAGTTGACGTCCGCCTCGAGCAACGCCAGTCGAATCTGGCGCAGCGCGGCATCGAGCACTTCGCGAGAGACCGTGCCCTCCCCTTTGAGGCGGCGGAATACGTCTTGTAATTTGTTCTGCAAGCCATCGAACATGAAACGCTTTCTCCTGTGGCCGTTGCAACCCGGTCGGGGCCGTCCATAATACAGCGATTGAGCCAAGACGGCGATTGAGCCAAGGCGGTGATTGAGCCAAGACGGTGATTGAGCCAAGGCAGTGATTACCCCTAAGCAGCGATCGCACCGAGACAGGAGCCAGCCATGCAGACCCCACGTTCCAGCACCGTATCCCTTCTGATGTTGCTCGCCCTCCTACTTGCGACGGCCTGTAGTGAGGCCCCTGCAACAACCGAGGAGCCGCCGGCGGCAACAACCCGTTCGACCGCCACCACCGCCGCGCCGGCCGCCGAGCCGGCCGATGACCCCGAGAGCGCGGCAACGCCCATCAGCAGCTCTTCGGCCGAAGCGGAAGCCGAGCCCAGCGGCGAAGGAGAAGGCGGCGAAGGGGAAGGCGGCGAAGGCGAGGGCGGTACAGGTGGGGGCGAAGAAGGCGAGGGCGGTGCGGGCTTGACCAGCGGATCCGTTCCCGGCCAAGCGGGCGAGGGCAAAGGCGGCGAGGCGATGGAGGGCGATGTCCCCGAAGGCGAGGACCAGCCAGCCGAAGGCCGCGGCGAGAGCTGAGCCTGAAGCTGTCGTCAAGCGATCCATAAGAAACGGCAGACGGCGCGCCTGCCGGCTATACTCCGCCCATGGATCGGCGGGCCAAGATCGTAGCGACTATCGGCCCGGCCAGCTCGCAAGACGACGTGCTGGCCGGCCTGCTGGACGACGGTGTCGACGTCGTGCGACTCAACATGTCGCACGGCACCCGCGAGGCGCATCGGGAAGTCATCCGGCGCTTGCGAGCGCTGTCGACTGCCCAGGGACGCTTCGTGCCGGTGATCATCGATCTGATGGGGCCGCGTTACCGCCTCGGCGAGATCCCCGGCGGTCCACGGGCCCTCGCAGAGGGCGAGGAGGTCGTCCTCAGCGCGACCTCCGTGACCGAGCGAACGGCCGACATCGTTCTGCCGGTGGCCGACGACGATTTTCTTTCCCACCTCCGGCCCGGCGAGCGCCTGCTGATCGACAATGGTCACGTCGAGCTGGCGGTTCTCGCCCCAGCGAGCGGCGCGGTGCGCACCCGGGTCGTCCACGGCGGTGAGGTGGCGACGCGCAAGGGCATCAACCTGCCCGACACCGAGCTGCCCTTCACCATCTCCGACAAAGATCGCGCGGACATCGCCTTTGCCGTGAGCGAGGCGGCCGATTACCTGGCGGTCTCCTTCGTCGGCGGAGCGGACGACCTGCGCGCTGTTCGGCGGGTCGTGAGCGAGGCCGGCGGCGTCATCCCGCTGATTGCCAAGCTGGAGCGCGCCGCGCCCTTGCAGCACCTCGACGAAACCGTCACCGCGGCCGACGCGGTGATGGTGGCCCGCGGCGACCTCGGGGTCGAGCTGCCGGTGCACGACGTACCGGTGTGGCAGAAGAAGATCATCGCCGCCGGGCGCCGGGTCGGCAAACCGGTGATCGTCGCCACCCAGATGCTCGAATCGATGATGACCCAGCCGCGCCCTACCCGCGCCGAGGCGTCCGACTGCGCCAATGCCGTGTTCGATGGGGCCGACGCCCTGATGCTCTCCGGCGAGACCGCAGCCGGCGAATACCCGCGCCAGACGGTGCGAACCATGTCGGAGATCATTCGCGAGGCAGAAGCCTACCGACCGCCGAGCTTCGACAACCTCTTCGACCGTTCACCGGAGCCGATGCTGCCCGGCGCGTCGGAAAAGATCCATCTCGAAGCCGACCTCGGTAGCCCACCCCTCGCCAGCGAGCTGCAAATCCCCGACGTGGTCTCCGCCGCCGCGGTCTACGCCTCCCACCGGCTCGACGTGCGCCGGCTGGTGGCCTTCAGTCAGAGCGGCTTCAGCGCCCGCATGATCGCGCGCTACCGACCGCGCACCCCGATCGTCGTCTTCACCCGTGAGCCCGAGGTCGCGCGCCGTCTGCAACTCGTCTGGGGTGCCCGTCCAAGGCTGATAGACGCCGAGCTCGAAACCCACGACGATGTCGTCCGCCTGGTCGATCGGCATTTGATCGACGCCAACCTGGCAGAGCCCGGCGACGTGATCCAGATCCTCATGGGCGCACCGATCGTCGAACGCCCCCTGACCAACCTGATGCGGGTGCATCGCGTTCGCCCGGCACGAGAGAATGGTACCGATGCCTGAAGCCCCTGTCCGCACCGCCTTGTCGCGCGGCCCCGGAGCCTCCTTCCCAGAGCTCTCGGCACGCTACCTGGAAGAGTACCTGGAGAAGATTCGACACGTGACGGCGCTGCTCGACGAGGACCAGATCTGGTGGCGGCCGGTGCCAGACACCAACAGCATCGGCAACCTGCTGCTCCACCTCGCCGGCAACCTCACGATGTGGATCGCCAAGGGCGTCGGCGGCGACGCCTTCGAGCGCCATCGCAGTGCCGAGTTCGCCGCCGATCGCAGCCACACCCGAGACGAGATGATCGAACGTCTGGCCGCCGTCGTCGACCGCTGCCGTCAGGTTCTCGATTCCCTGGAGGGCGAGCCGCTCGATCGCGTCGTCGAGGTCCAGGGTTACCGCCTCGACGTTCTCGGTATCATTCTCCACGCCGTCGAGCACATGAGCTACCACACGGGCCAGATCCTCAGCCTCGCCAAACAAGCCCGCGGTGAAGGTCACGGCATCGAGCTCTACCCCCAGCACCAGGGGGAATAGCCCCAGGACCCAGGAGATCTCCGATGATCGACCCACGCCCCGTCTGCTTGACGCTCGCCCTCATCGCCTTGCTGGCCCTGCCCGTCCAGGCCGACGAGGCGATGACGCCACCTGACCCGACGCGGTTCAACCTGCAAGACGTCTTCGACCTCGAGTGGGCGTCGGATCCACAGATCGCACCCGACGGTGAGAGTGTGGTCTACGTGCGCAACTTCATGGACATCATGAGCGACCGCCGGCGCTCCAACCTGTGGCTTGCGGCGGCCGACGGCAGTGATCATCGCCCCCTCACCAGCGGCCTGGCGAACCATTCGTCACCCCGTTGGTCGCCGGACGGCAAGCGCCTCCTGTACACCGCCAGCGGCGAAGGCGGATCGCAACTCTATCTGCGCTGGATGGACACCGGGCAAACCGCCCGGCTGACCCAGCTCACCAGCTCGCCGAGCGGCCTGGCCTGGTCGCCGGACGGTCGCCAGATCGCCTTCTCGATGCTGGTGCGCAATCGGCCCGAGAAGCTGGTCAAGCTGTCCGGCAAGCCCGAGGGCGCCGAGTGGGCGGACGACGCCATCGCCATCGACAAACTGATCTACCGCGCCGACGGCGCAGGCTACGTGCCGGATGGCTATCGCCACCTCTTCGTGCTCTCGGCCGACGGCGGCACGCCGCGCCAGATCACCTCGGGTGACTTCAACCACGGCGGCACCCCCTCCTGGACGCCGGACGGTGCGGCCCTCGTCTTCTCGGCCAATCGCCACGACGACTGGCGCTACGATCCGCGCAACTCTGAAGTCTACGAGGTGAAGGTCGCTGATGGCTCCATCCGTGCCCTCACCGATCGCAAGGGCCCGGACGCCTCGCCGGTCGTTTCGCCCGACGGGCAGAAGATCGCCTACCTGGGCTTCGATGATCGCTACCAGGGGTTCCAGGTCCAGGCCCTTTACGTCAAGGATCGGGCGGGTGGCGCGGCCAGACAGCTGACCGGCGACCTCGATCGCAGCGTCCAGTCCCCGGTCTGGTCCGGGGATGGCGCAGGGATCTTCTTCACCTATTCCGACCGCGGCAACAGCAAGGTCGCCTACGTCACCCTCGACGGCCAGCACGAGGTCTTGGCCAGCGATCTCGGTGGCACTTCCCTCGGCCGCCCGTATTCGAGCGGCTCCTTCTCGGTCAACGCCGACGGCCGCTTCGCCTACACCCACACCCAGGTCGACCATCCGGCGGATGTCGCGGTCGGTCAGCGCGGCCAGGACGGCGTGCGCCGCCTCACCCACTTGAACGACGACCTCTTCGGCCACAAAGAGCTCGGCGCAGTGGAAGAGATCTGGTACGAGTCGTCCCACGACCAGCGCGACATCCAGGCCTGGATCATCAAGCCACCAGGCTTCGACGCGACGAAGAAGTACCCGCTGATCCTCGAGATCCACGGCGGCCCCTTCGCCAACTACGGCGACCGCTTCGCCGCCGAGCTACAGCTCTTTGCCGCGGCGGGCTACGTGACGCTCTACGTCA
>JBCCGX010000290.1:0-9602 GCA_039029035.1 Acidobacteriota bacterium
CGATTCGGTTCGCGCCCTCTACCAGAAGACGGTGGCACCGGCCCTCGCGACGCCGCGGCGGCGGGCGATCTACTTCCTCGATCCGACCGGCGGCATCCAGTCGCGACTCAAGCCTTTCCAATACCTCGAGGGTCGCTTGCCAGCCGAGGAGAAGGCGAAGCTCGACCAGCTCGAGCGGCTCTACCGGGCCAAGCTCGAGATCGACGCCCACTACACCTTGCAACGGGCGCTGCGCGGCTGGCTCACCCTGCACGCTCCGGTCACCGTGCTGCTCGTCGGCCTGGTGGCGTTACACATCTTCACCGTTCTGTACTACTGAGCTCGACGGTACTGAGTCGACTTCAATCCTACGAAGACGCTAGCTGATGGCCAGGAAACGCAAAGCGAGCAAAGGCACTTTCTCCGACGTCCCGTTGCCGGTGGCGAAGAAATACCTCTATCCCCCACCGCGCTGGCGGGCGCTCTTGTGGGGTGGCCTGGCCCTCGGCGTGCTGGCCGCCTTCACCCTGATCGATTTTCAGTGGGGTAACTCCCACTTCGTGTCCAACGGGCCGCTCTCCTCGGCCCACGCGACGCTCGAAAACGACTGCGCCGCCTGCCACACCCCCTTCGGCCAGGTGGAGAGCGAGGCCTGCTCGACGTGCCACGAAAAGTACGGCGACGAGCTCGGCGTCTTCTCCTTCGCCTCGCACTATCTCTATCGCTCGAACGACTTCCAGCGTCTGCAGGAATCCGAGCACGAGACGGCTTGCGCCGGCTGCCACACCGAGCACCTCGGCCGCGAGGCGCAGATCACCCGCATCGACGATAGCCAATGCTTGACCTGTCACGCCTTCGGTTCGTTCAACCGGGAACATCCACCGTTCGAGCTGGCGTCGGCCCCGGACGACGACGCCCTCGCCTTCACCCACATCCACCACACCCGTGAGGTGATGGAGCGCCAAGGCCTGCAAGATGTCGAGCGCGCCTGCCTCTTCTGCCACAACCCTCAGAGTGACGGTAAAAGCTTCGAGCCCCTCGACTTCGATCGCCACTGTGACGCCTGCCACCTGACCGCCCAGACGACCACTGCCCGCCTGCCGATCGCCTCGGCCGAGGGTCCTGGTGTCACTACGCTGGCGGAGCTGGTCGACACCCAACCCCCGGGGACCCGCTGGGCGCTCTTCGCCAACCCCAACGAGTACCGCCAGGTGGGCAGCCGAGTGGCCAAATCGCCGGTGCACCACGCCGATCCGTGGATCCTCGAGAATTTGCGCCGGCTGCGCCGCGCGCTCTATCCGGATGCCGGCCTGGCCGAGCTGCTGCAGACGTCGCCCGACGTGCCAGCCAGCGAGCTCACCACCCTCTACCGCGAGGCGGTGGCGACCTTGGAAGACTACGCCCTCGGTCTCAGGTCGCGACCCGAACCCGAGATCCAGCAGGAGCTCGAGCGCATCAGCCAGCTCCTGCGAGACGTCGAGCAAGCGCTCGAGGATCCCTACACACCGCTCGACGAGACCGAGTTCCTGCTCGCCTTGGATGCGCCGCGGCGTGACCTGAGCGACGAGCAGCGCGATGAGATCCACGACCTGATCGACCAGCTGACCCAGACCTGCCAGAGCTGCCACGCCCTCGATCGAGCGACCATCGCCCGGGTGCAGAAAGACCAGCGCGTCCTACAGCGGGCGAACTTCGACCATCGGGCCCATATCCTGCAGGTACGCTGCCTGGAGTGCCACACGAAGATCGCCGTCGAAGCCGGTCTGGAAGGCGAGATCTCCTCCGGCGAGCACCCTCAGGACAACGCGGCGATCCAGAACCTGCCAGCCATCGAGCAGTGCCAGACGTGCCACGAGCCGGAGCTGGCGTCCAATACCTGCATCACCTGCCACGACTTCCATCCCGCCAAGGACCGACGCTCCGATCTGCTCCTCTACCTGAGCGAAGACGATCGCCCCACCCAGGAGCCCTGACCATGCAGGCCAGACTCTTCTCGAAAACCGGCAAGACCCGAGACTTCGAGCTCACCTTCGAAGGCGAAGCGACCATCGGCCGCGATGCGCAGTCCAACCTGGTGATCGACCAGCCGCTGATGTCGAGCCGCCACGCCCGCATCGCCTACGACACAGAGGGTGGGCGTTACGTGCTCGAAGACCTGGGCAGCCTCAACGGCACCGAGCTCGACGGCGATGCCGTCAGCGGTCCGGAGCGCTTGGGCCATCTGCACGTCATCACCTTTGCTGGCACTTACGATTTCTTTTTTCAAGACGTCGAGCGCTGCAAGCGCCGCCATCCGTCGAGCGTCGCGAGCACAGAGGCGCCGACCGCGGAAACCGAGGCCGTCCGCGAGGAGGCACCGGAGGCCGAGACCGCACCCAAGACCGCATCCGAGAAGACCGCCATCGATCACGAGCCGCTGGAGATGCCCGGCTTCCTCGCGCGGCGGGCCGACGCCATCAGCGGCCAGAGCACCGAGGCCGGAACGCCCAAGGGCCCGGGCGAGATCACCTCGATCGACCACGAGCCCGCGGCCCTGCCGGCTGCCCTCGGTCGGCGAGCCGATGCGGAGCGCGAAGGAGCCGCCCAAGGCGCTGCCGACGAAGCGACCGCAGACGACTCGCCGGCCAAAGACCCTGCGGACCTGACACGGCGCCAGAAGCTACCGGTGGAGTTGCCCGACATCCTCGCCCAGCGCGCCCGCCAGGCCGAGACCCTGGACCTGGACGACATCGAGGAGCTACTGGCTGCTGATTCGTCAATCGAAGATCAGGATACGGCCGACGATGAGCCCGTCGGCCTGCATCTGATCGTCACCGAGCCCGATGGCGGCGTCCGCCGCCTCGGCTTGCAACCCGGCGAGAACCTCATCGGCCGCAGCTCCTCGGTGCAGGTGCCGATGGCCTACCCCGACCTCTCTCGCCGCCACGCAGTCCTCACGGTCGGGGACCGCGTCACCCTGCGGGACTTGCGCAGCCGCAATCGCACGTTTGTTGACGACCGGCCGCTCGAACCCGAGGTCGACACCGAGGTGCAGACCGGTGCCAGGCTGCGCTTCGGCAGCATCGAAGCCCGGCTGGTCGACGCTGGCAGTGACGAAGAGATGACGTCATCGGGCAGTGTCCGAGCCTGAGACAGGCCGGAGCATGACAAAGGAGAATCCAGATGAGCGCTGAAGTGCTCGACATGCTGATCGTCGGCGGCGGCCCGGGGGGTACTGCGGCGGCTTTCCGTGCCAAAGAGCTGGGGCTCGACACGCTCGTCATCGAGCACGACGACCTGATGAAGCGGATCCGTGACTACTCGAAAGACAAGCTGATCCTGCCGAGCTTCGGCGGCGGCGACCGTATGGGCTTCCCCAAGTGCGGCTCGCTGGTCGATGGCCTGTGCTTCGAGCCGATCGACAAAGACGACATGTGCGCCGAGTGGAAGCGTCAGCACCAGACGCACGAGATCCGCTCGCGCATCGGGGTCGAGCTCACCGGACTCGAACGGCAGCCCGACGGCCACTACCTGATCCAGGCTTGGGACCACGCGGCGCGCTGCGAGGCGCCCCTCTTGGCCCGTCACGTGGTGCTGGCCATCGGCCGGGGTGTACCGCGGCGCTTCGATATCCCGGGCTCGACCGACGGCATCGCCTTCCGCCTACGCGATCCGCAAGCCTACGTCGGCCAGCCCGCCTGCGTCATCGGCGGCGGCACCTCCGCCGCCGAAGCGGTGATCGCTATCTCCGGCGCCAAAGCCCAGGCGGGTGATCCGACCGGCGTCTACTGGTCCTACCGCGGCGACAAGATGCCGCGCGTCTCGCGCGCCCTGGCGGACGAGTTCTTCGCCGCCTATGTCGGCCACGGCAATATCCGCTACTACCCCCAGAGCGAACCGGCGGCGGTGGTCACCGCCGCTGACCGGCGGGAATATCTGGCGATTCGGGTCGATCGGCGCAACATGGAGGGCCGGCCGGCCGAGACCACCCACCTCGAGTTCGCCAAGGAGAGCTGCATCGCCTGCATCGGCGAGGATATCCCTGAGACCCTCCTCACTTCGCTCGGCATCCGCATGCAGATCGGCGGCCCCAAGAAGCGCAAACGCATGGTGGTCAACCGCTACCTGGAGAGCGAGCAGCCCAATATCTACCTGGTGGGCGACATCCTGAGTCAGGCGTACTTCGAGACCGATGATTTCGCTGCCGATCCAGCCGGCTTCCGCGAGGTCAAGCATCGCGGCAACATCAAGTCGGCACTGCGCGACGGCGTGCTGGTAGCCCAGGTCGTCCAGCAGCGCCTCGCAGGTGTAGCTGAGATCGACGTTCGGGTCGACGTGGCCGAGCCCGAAGAAGCCCGGCCGCCGGTGATGGCTGGCTACGGCCAGCCAGCCGGTGGCAGCGAGCTCCCCGCCGCCAGCCTGGAAGCCGGCAGGCAGGCGGTCGATGCCGACGCCTATCTGATCCGGGTGCTGCCGGGTGGCGTCGAAGAGGACGAATTCCCGATCGCCCGTGACGCCGTCTTCACCGTCGGCCGCAGTGACTGCGATGCCTCCTTCCCCTCCGACACCCTGCTCTCCCCACGCCACGCCTCGATCTCCCATACTCAGGACGGCTACTTCTTGCGCGACGACGGCTCCGCCAGCGGCGTCTTCCTGCGCGTGCCGTCACAGCGCAAGCTCGAGGTCGGCCCAGGGGATCTGCTCCAGGCGGGTCGCCAATTCCTCCTCTTCAACCGTGCGGGTGACCAGTTGGCCGTGACCCACTTCGACGCCCAGGGCAAGGAGCTCGGGCAACACCCGATCCCGAGTCGCGCCATGCTGCTCGGCCGGAGGTCGCCCGACGTCACCCTCGACCCTAATGATTCCACCCTCTCGCGCCGCCAGCTGGCGATCACCGGCATCGGCGGATGCCGCGCACTGGTCAAAGACCTGAAGAGCGTCAACGGCACCTACCTCAGGGTGCGCAGCGCGATGCCGATCGAGCACAGCGACCAGTTCCGCGTCGGCGCGCAGCTTTTCACTTTCAGCCGCGACCGCGACGCGGTGCTCGATCACGGTCACAGCACCCTGGCGCCGACACCGGCGGCAGTGTCCCAGGCCCATGCATCCGAGCCGGCGGCGCCTGCCGTTCCCGCACCGGGCGGTCCCAGCGTCACGTTCCGAGGCCTCGGCAAGACGCTGCCGGTGGCTCCAGGTCAGACCCTGTGCGACGTCGCCGAGGCCGCCGGCCTGCCGATCAACGCCGAGTGTCACTCCGGCATCTGCGGCTCCGATCCGATTCGCATCGTCGCCGGCCGCGAGAACCTCGTCGCTGAGCCCGATGCCGGCGAAAGCGAGACCTTAGAAGACATCTGCGACCTGGAGCCCGGGCCCTGCCGCCTAGCTTGCATGGCGCGGATCAAGGGTCCGGTGGAGGTCGAGATCGTCTGAGCGCTCTAGTGTCCCGAACGCCGATTGCAGCTCAAAGGAACCCCCATGCGTTGGCTTTCAACATCTCTACCACCGCCGGACGGGTCGCCACGAGCCAGGGAACTCGGCAGACGGCTCAAAGCGACGATCGAGAGCTTTCGCCGCGAGAACCCGAAGCTGTCGAAGGCAGAGGTCGAACAAGCCACAAGGATCGCCAGCCCCGAGCTCGGCCGTTTCGTGCCACTCTGGGTGGTCGAGATCATCGTCGCCATTCTGCTCTGCTCTTTCGCATTCCTCTACTTGTTGTGACGGCCAAACCGTCGCCATGAAAACCATCGTCCGCTTCCTCGCCGCCCTGCTGCTTCTGTTGCTGCTCGGCGCCGCGTCGCTCTATCGCCCCGACCTCTCGCCGACCGAGCTCGAAGCGCGCTACACCGACGCGGCGTCGCACTTCGCGGAGCTCGAAAGTCTGCGAGTGCACTTCAAGGACGAGGGCGCGGGGCCACCGCTGCTCCTGATCCACGGTACTGCCTCCTCCCTCCACACCTGGGACGGTTGGGTCGCCGAGTTGCGCGACCGCTTCCGCCTCGTACGCCTCGATCTGCCGGGCTTCGGCCTCACCGGCCCCGATCCGGCGCACGACTACTCGGCCGAGCGTCGGGTTGAGATCCTAAAAGGCTTGCTCGATCACCTCGGCATCGATCGCTGCTCTGTTGCGGGCAACTCTCTCGGCGGTTACCTCGCCTGGCAACTGGCGGCGCGCCACCCCGAGACCGTCGACCGCATGGTCTTGATCGACGCCGCCGGCTACCCGCGTCAGCGCCAAGAAGGCACCACCGTGATGGACCTTGGCCGCGTCCCCGTCCTGCGCGACGTGCTCAGTCGACTCACACCCCGGCTCCTGATCGCCGCCGCGGTCCGTGAATCTTACGGCGATCCCACCAAAGCCACTCCGCAGATCATCGACCGGTACTACGAGCTCCTCCTGCGACGCGGCAACCGACAGAGCTTCCTCATCGGCCTCAACAGCGAGCGCGAAGACGAGTACCACCTCATCCGCACCCTCGAGCAGCCTACCCTGGTGATGTGGGGCAGCGAAGACGCCCTCATCGCCGTCGATGCCGCCAAGCGCTTCCACCAGGATCTACCCCACTCCGAGCTGCTCATCTATCCTGATATCGGCCACGTGCCGATGGAGGAAATCCCCGAGCGCTCGGCACGGGATGCGGCGGCGTTTCTGCTGGGCGAGGTCGAGGGCGCTCAGGGCGAAACGAAAGTGCCTTGACTCACGAAGACGTTCGCGTTCGAGAAGGGCTCAAGCCCCTTCTTCTAGGCCTATCGTGCGATCGAGGACGGTGGTCTTGCCCGCCGTGATTCGGATTCCACGGACCTCGAGCCCCGGCATGGTTGCGAGCTCGATCCTGAGAGTCTGAGTCCCCGGTGTTACGGCCCGATAGTGGAACCGGCCCTGTTCGTTGGTGAGCTGGGTCGGATCCTGCGCTCCCGAAAGCGTGAGGGTCAGGCCGGGCAAACCTTCGCCCTGACTGGTGGTCAGCTGGCCTCTGAGCTCTCCGGTGGTCATCGTCCTGCTTCTCCTTGTGAAGTCGTTCGCTGCCAGAGACGACGAGCCGGCTCAGGGATCTTGGCCAACCCGTCCAGGGCTCGCGCCTTGAAGCAGCAGACTGTAGCGGCGGGCAGGATGAAGAGAATTCCCCGGCTGGCCGGCGGAGAGAACCCGTGTCTGCGCACTCCACTTGTAGAAGTACGCGCAGGAGAGCAAGGAAGTGGAACGAGAGATGTTTGGGGTTGCCACAAAGCCGATATACATGTATTCTGCATATATGCCTACTGCCTGTAATCAAAACGATCTGCTTCCTCTTCAACCAAGCGCCCCATGACCGCCCTCAGCCCGACGGATTTCCACGTCTTGCTGGTCCTGGCGGCAGACGATCTGTACGGCTACGCCATTCTCAAGGCCGTCGAGCAGGAGTCGTCCGGAGCGGTACGGCCCGAGATCGGCTCCCTCTACCGGGTCCTCGGCCGGCTGATGTCGAGCGGCCTGGTGGTCGAGGCGCCGGCGCCGGACGGAGATGAGGGAGCGCATCGCGGTCGAGCCCGGCGCTATTACCGACTCACGGACCTCGGGCGGCGAACCTTGAAAGACGATGCCGGGCGTCTCGAGCGGGCACTCGAGATCGCACGAGACCGGGCTCTCCTACCGGCACCTTCGGAGCCATGAGCCGCCCTCCTATGGATTCCGGTCGGCGGGTCGAAGGTCTCTTGCGGGCCGTGCTGCGGCTTTATCCGGCAGCGTTTCGCCAGCGGTTCGGCGACAGTCTGTTAGACACCTTCGAGGAGTGCTACCACGAGCGGACCGGTAGGGTGCGCCGCTTGTCTTTCTGTGTTCGGACGTTTCTCAACTTGATCCTTCAGGGATTGCGCGAGCGATTGCAGCCTAGCTTCGTCGTTCGCCAGCCGACGGGACCGATCAGGGAGTCGACCATGACCGCTTGGTTTACACAGCTGGCCCAGGAGTTTCGCTTCGCCCTTCGTACACTGCGTCGGCGCTCTGGCGCCGGAGCCCTCGCTATCCTCACGATCGCCTTGGGGATCGGTGCCAGCAGCACCATCTTCAGCGTGGTCCATGGTGTCCTGTTGCGCCCTCTGCCCTACCCAGAGCCCGCTGGGCTCATCAGCGTCGTCACGCACTGGACCGGCCCCGAGGCAAACCTCGGCAGCATGTCGTACCCGGACCTCGCCGATCTCCGGAGCGCGGCGCCTTCCATCGAGTCACTGGTTGGCGTCAACAGCACCAGCATGACCCTCACCGGACTGGGCAAGCCGCGCGTGCTGACGGTGACCCGGTTGACCGAGGGGCTGATGCAGACCTTCTACCTTGCGCCCCACCTGGGGCGGGATTTGCGGGCCGAAGAGTTTGGTCCGGGCGGGCCGGCCGTGGTGGTGGTCAGTCACGGGTTCTGGCAGTCGCAGCTCGGCGGCGACCCGGAGGTGCTGGGCCGTGTCTTGACGCTGAACGGCCTATCGTACGAGGTGGTGGGCGTGACGCCGCCTGGTTTCGACGTGCCGAACGGCCGAGAGTTGTGGATCCCACGCCGTCTCGATGTCGAGGATTGCGGCCGCGCCTGCCACACGATGGTGACCCTCGGTCGCCTGGCGCCGGGTGCGACGCTGGAACACGCTCAGGCCGAAGTGGCCCGCATCGCGGCGGATCTGACCGAGGCCTATCCAGACTCCAACACCAACAAGACGTTCCTCGTGCGCTCCCTGCACGACCAGATCGTCGGTGAGGTCCGACCAAGGTTGCTGATGATGCTCGGCGCCGTCGCCCTGGTGGTTTTGATCGCCTGCGCCAATGTCGCCAACCTGCTCCTGACCCAGGCGGCCAATCGGAGCGGCGAGATCGCCATTCGTACAGCAATCGGCGCCGGCCGACGGCACCTTCTCACCCAGGTGTTCGTCGAAAGCTCGCTGCTGGCGATTCTAGGCGGCGCACTCGGACTAGGGCTCACAACTCTGAGCGTCTGGCTCTTGCCGCGGGTCGTAGAGGGCATCCCGCGAATGCACGCTGTGGCGATCGACGGCAACGTCCTCTTGTTCACGCTCGCAACGGTGATCGTGGTCACCCTGCTCTTCGGCACAGCGCCGGCGTTCGCCTTCCTCCGCTCATCGCTCGAGAAGGGGCTAGCGCGCGCCGGAGCCCGCGGCGCAACGGCGGGACGCGAGCGATTCCGCGCCATGCTTCTGACCGCGGAGGTCGCACTCTCGGCGTTGCTACTGATCGGCGCGGGTCTGCTGTTGCGCAGCTTCGGCGCCCTTTACTCGGTCGATCTAGGCTTCGAGCCCCACGGTCTGGTGCGTTTCAACACCCTGCTGCCGAAAGCGGATTATCAGAACCTGAGCCGTGTTCGGGCCTTCTACCGGCAGCTCGAGGAACGGGCCGGCGCTCTGCCCGGTGTCGAAGCGGTCGCCTCTGCCTGGGGTCCGCCGCTCAGCCGCAGTCGAGCCATCGGAGACGTCCAAATTGAGGGCCTGCCTGCACCGCCTCCGGGCCAGCTCCGCGAGGCCTCGATCCAACCGATCGGCCCGGGTTGGCTCGAAACCATGGGGATCGAACGCCTCGCCGGACGCGGTTTCGAGCCACGTGACGATATCGGGCCGGATCGCGTCGTAATGGTCAACGAAGCCTTCGTCCGCCAGCACCTCGAGGGCCAGGA
>JBCCGX010000291.1:0-9568 GCA_039029035.1 Acidobacteriota bacterium
TCCCGGGCCAGCAGTTCTCCCTGCTCATCCAGCTCGAGCTCGCCGCCGGTATCCACATCGTCGCCTTCGGTGTGCGGGACGAAGCAACCCAGGAAGCCTCCTTCGTCGCCACCGGCCTGGAGATCGGTGATCCGGCGTCCGTTGGTAGCGCGCGCGGTCGGTGAGCGACCTGGAAGGAGCTCGATGCACGCGTCGACGCTCATCGGCTCGCCGCGAGCAGCCTGCTGTTGATCTTTCTTGCGCCCCTCAGCTTTCGAGCTGATATCCGCACCTCAGTCCGACAGAGTCTAAAACTTTTAGCCTCTGTCTGCGGAGCGTACAGACAGTGTCTAAAACTTTTAGCCTCTGTCGTCTGAGCCAGCAAACAGAGTCTAAGACTCTTAGCCTCTGTCGTCTGCCGATACCAACAGAGGCAAAACCTAATAGCCTCTGTCGTCGCGCGGCCCAGACAGAGGCTAAATCTTTTGGGTCCTGTCGTCGGCCAGCGCAAACCGACGGGCCGAGCTGGGAGATCCGAGCCATCGGCTGAAGATGCTAGAATCATCTAGAAGGAGTCTAGGATCTAGGATGGCAGTCAAGACCATAACGCTCGATGATGCCGCTTTGCGGTTAACGGAGCTCGTCTCGCGAGCGTCCGCAGGGGAGCAGATCGTCATCGCCCAGGACAAGCAGCCTCTCGCTAAACTGGTGCCTTTCGCCGAGGATGGCGGAGAGAGGACCTTCGGGCAAGCTCGAGGTCGAATCCATATCGACGAAGGCTTCGATGAGCCGTTACTCAATGATGATGATGG
The DNA here is from genome assembly GCA_039029035.1 of Acidobacteriota bacterium. GTDB lineage: Bacteria > Acidobacteriota > Thermoanaerobaculia > Multivoradales > J023 > JAAELT01. The sequence continues at coordinate 792 of JBCCGX010000291.1, forward strand.
GGCACAGTGCCGGACTCGCTGCTCGAGCCCAGCGTGAACCGGGGCCGCGGCGCGAGGCGAAAGCCGGGGGTGCCCTCGGTCACGACCAGATAGGTGTTGATCGGCACGTCCCGCAGCACTTGCCGGGGAGAGTCGGTGGTCGGGTTTGCGGCGTCCGACGGCTTGGCAGGTCCGGCGGGCCAGTCGATCTCGATCCGTAGGATCTTGGCATCGGGCCCGAGGCCGATGTGCTGGGCCAGGGGGGAGGCGCCGAAGGAGCCACCGCTGGTGACCCAGCGCACCCGCTGAGTCTGGCGGCCACCGGATTCGAGCACAACGCGTAGACGGGCACCGATGGCGGTTCGGTTGCTGCGCGTTCCGATGAGCTCGAGGGCGATCCAATCGTTACCGTGACCGGGGTTCTCGAACAGGGCACTGGGGTATTTGTCGCCCGGAAAGGCGCCGCCCATGTTGGAGAAGATGTCCTGGTCGCCGTCGTTGTCGAGGTCGGCGAAGGCCACACCGTGGCCCTTCTGCAGGTGGCCGGTACCGGTGGCGGTGGTGACGTCGACGAAGGCGCGGCCGCTCTGGTTGAGAAACAGGCGATTGGGGATCAGCATGCCGTAGGGCGGCGCGCCGGTGCCGAGGTACACATCCAGGTAGCCGTCATTGTCGAGGTCGCCGAAGTTCGCGCCCATGGTTGGGATCATGCGCGCCAGGCCGAGGCTCTCGGTGGTGTCTTCGAACGAGCCGTCACCCCGGCCGCGATAGACCCGTAGGGTTTCGCCGCGGGGTGCCTTGCCCAGGTACTCGCGCGCGACGTCATCGACGGTTTGGAGCAACGTGGCTACGAACAGGTCTTGGTGGCCGTCGTTGTCGTAGTCCCAGAACCAGGTGGGGAAACTGTAGGTCGGCTCGGCGACGCCGCGCTCACGGGCCACTTCGTCGAAGGTGCCGTCACCGCGATTGACGAAGAGGAGGTTGCGGTCGCCGAAGTTGGAGACGTAGAGATCGGGTCGACCGTCGCCTTCGACGTCGCCCCAGGCCGCCCCCTTGGTCAGCGAGCGAAAGCGCAGGCCGGCGGCGGCGGTGACGTCCTCGAAGGTCACGACGCCGTCGGCGTCGACCCCGCGGCTGCGAAAGAGCTGCGAGAAGGACATCTCGTGACCGACGAAGAGGTCGAGCCAGCCGTCGCCGTCGTAGTCGGCCCAGGTCGCCGAGTGGGTGCGGTGGGCCGGGCCGCCGAGGCCGGCGCGATCCGTGACATCTTCGAAGATGACACCCCCGCTGGGCGATTCGCGGTTGCGTAGCAAGGAGTCGCGGATCGCCGTCTCCCAGCCGCCGCGCATGACATAGAGATCGCGGCGGCCGTCGTTGTCGAAGTCGACCTGGGTGACGTTGAGGCCGCCGAGTTGAGACTCGAGGCCCGCCGCCGTGGTGATGTCCTCGAAGGTCACGACGCCATCGGCACCGCCGCCACGGTTCAGGTAGAGGCGCAGCGGCTCGCAGGGGTCACGGCTGGAGGTGACGATATCGAGCAGGCCGTCGCCGTCGAAGTCGTCGGTGACGCTGCCCCCGGCGTTGTCGGAGTAGGCCACGCCAGCCGGGCCGGCGACGTCCCAGAAGCGCCCGGGATCGACCGGTGAGGCGAAGGCTTCCGTACCGATGCGGAAGCGCTCGGGCACCCCGTCGGGATGCTTGCCGAGGGTCATGGCGGCAATGTTGAGCAGCCAGCGAACCTCGAGGTCGTCCGGGTGGCGCTCCAGGTAGCGGCTGAAGTGCGTGAGGGCACGGCGGGCGCCGTCGTCCAGGCGATGGCGCGCCGCTGCACTCAAGGGGAAGAGGCACATCTCGCGATGTCTGACGTGTGTGTGCCCCCCTTCGGGTCTGGCTTGCGTGTGCGCCTCTTCGGGTCTGGCTTGCGTGTGCCCCCCTTCGGGTCTGGCTTGCGTGTGCCCCCCTTCGGGGTGACTATTCAGGCAATTGTCCACTTCGCCGCGGCGCAGCTCGAGGATGCCGAGCACCTGGTGCATGACGTCGACATGGCTGCGCTCGGCGTCGGGCGGCGCTGGTGGCAGCTTGGCGACCAGAGCCTCGACGGTGGCGATCGCTTCGTCCAGTTGGCCCTCCAGAGAGAGCGTGCTGATGGCCTCCGAGTGGTGGTGGATCAACTGGTCGACGGGTGCCGTCGCAGGAAGGCTGGTCACCGCCGCCTGGACGCGCTCGAGATCGGCTTCGATCAGCCGGCGCTTGGAGCGGCAGATCGCCTGCAGGTCGCTGGTATCGACGTCGACTTCGAGGGTCAGGAGAGTGGTCTCTGTGGGGCCTACCGCCAGGATCGCCTGAATCTCCTCGGCATCCCGGGCGTAGGCCTCGTCGCCGAGCAGCGCTGGCGGGCCGGTGGGCAATACCATAGCGACCAGGTGCTGGCCCTGGGGATTGGTCAGCACTTGGGGCTCCCCGGGCTTGGCTTCCTGCAAGGCCTGGCGGATGCCGGCGCCGAGCTTGGCCCAAGGGACCTTACCCAGGTATTGGGTGGCCGGGATGCGCAGTTGATCGATGAAGAAGCCGGTCCACATCGCCCTGGCGACCACCTGAGCCTGGTTCTCCGATTGGGCGAGCACCATCTCGACTGTCCGTGGATCGTCGGGCTTGGCCTGCGGCCAGGCGACGGAGGCGGTGCAGCAGAGGGCCAACGCCCAAAGCCACCCACTAGGCTTCGCGCGCGCCGCTTGGGGGGCGAGGGTCATGCTCTACAGGAGCTTATCAGCCGCCCCCGAAGCTGAACCTCGACGTTCGCTGCTATGATCCCGGCAATGCTCGTTGACCTTCGCTTGACCACCGTCGTGGGCCTGGTCGTGGGCCTCGTGCTTTTGGCGTTACCCGTCGGTGCGACCACTGCGAACGACACGTCGGTGGCGTCGCCCCTCGACGCCGCTGTTGGGCAGTTGGAGAGCGGTGATCTGGGTGGGGCGGAGCGCGCCCTACGGGCTCTCATCGGCCGGCAGGACAGCCCGGCCGCGCGCGATCTTCTCGGGGTCGTTCTGAGTCGCCAGGGCCGCCTGGGCGAGGCGGAGCAGCAGTTCGAGCAGGCGTTGACGATGGATGCGGACTTCCTCGATGGGCGCCAGCATCTGGCTCGGCTCTACCTACTGCAAAAGCGCCGCAATGCGGCGGTGGAGCAGCTGCGCCGCGCCGCTCGACTCGGCCCGCTGGAGCGTGACCTGGCCATGACCCTGGCGTCGATCGAGCTGTCGGCGGGCAACACGGCCGCGGCCGAGCGTCAGCTGCGCTCGGTCGCCGGCCGCTTCGGATCGGTCCAGGCGCTGCTGCGGCTGTCGCGCATCGCCGCGGCAAGACAAGACGTGCAGGGCTCGCTCGACGCTTTGGGCCAGGCGCTCGAGATCGCGCCAGCGTCCGAGGAGGTCCTGGCGGCCAACGCTCGCACGTCGCTGACCGCAGGCTTACCGGTGCCCGCCATCACGGTCCTGGAGCCGTTGACGCGCATGCATCCGACGGTGGCCGAATATGCCTACCTGATGGGCGTGGCGCAGATGCAGGTCGGCGATATGGCGGGGTCGATCGAGTCCCTGCAGCGCTCTCTAGATCTCGAGCCGGATCGGGCTGCGGCCCTGATCGGCCTGGGCTCCGTGTTGAACCAGCAGAAGCGCTATGTCGAGGCGAAGGAGACCCTCAACCGCAGCCTGGTGCTCGATCCGGACAACGTCGATGGTCTCGCCGCCCTGGCCGAAGCCGAGGCCGGTCTGTCGCGCTTCGAGGCCGCCGAGGACTATGCCCAAAGGGCCTTGGCCGAAGAACCGGCCCACGCCACCGCCAGCCTGGCACTCGGTACGATCCGCATGCAAGAAGGGCGCTACGACGAAGCGCGGGAGGTTCTCGAAGCCACCGTCGCGGCCGATCCGCAATCCGCCCGCGCGCACTACCAGTTGAGCCTGGCCAATTCGCGTCTGGGCGATCGCGACAAGTCACGGCATCACGTGGAGATCTATCGCCGCCTGCTGCGCGAAGACGAAGAGCGCCTGGTCGATCTGCGTCGCAAGCTGGGTCTACCGGACAACGGAGGCACGGCACCTTGAGATCGATCGCGACACAGATTTCGATCGCGACCCTGTTGATCTCTTGGCTGGTCTTCGGCTCCGCAGCGCATGGGCAGGTGCCGCAGCAAGAGGCCGCCGCGGAGGGCAGCCCAGAGGGCACCGCTGCCAAGGCGACCGCAGGGCAAGAGGGTGCCGTGCTGTTTCGCGACATCGCCGACCCGGCGGGTGTCGTCTTCGAGCAGGATTCGGCGCCGGAGAAGAAGTACATCCTCGAGTCGATGGCTGGCGGCGTCGCTTTGTTCGACTTTGACGGTGACGGTCGCCTCGACATCTACCTGGTCAACTCGCTGACGGTAGAGACTGCCGATCAGCCGCAGACCGCCCCCAGCGCTCTGTACCGCAACCTCGGTCCTGGCCAAGACGGTGTGCCGCGTTTCGAAGACGTGGCGCGGGAGGCCGGCGTCGCCTTCCCCGGTTGGGGCATGGGGGCCTGCGTGGCCGACTTTGACGGCGACGGCTGGCGTGACCTCTACGTCACCGGGGTCGACGGCAACCGCCTGTACTCCAACGATGGTGACGGGACCTTCACCGACGTCACCCGGAAGGCCGGGGTCGTCGGTGGCGGCTGGTCCGCCGGCTGTGCCTTTGCCGACTACGACCGCGATGGCATCCTCGACCTCTTCGTCAGCCGGTATGTCGAAACCAACCTCGACGATCTACCGGTGTTCGGCCGCGGCAAGACGTGCACCTTCCGCGGGATCGCCGTGCAATGCGGCCCGCGCGGTCTGCCGGGCACCTCGGATCTGCTGTATCGCGGCACCGGTGACGGTCGGTTCACCGAGGTGAGTCAGAAGGCTGGGGTGGCTGATCCCGACGGTTACTTCGGTCTCGGTGTGGCCTGGCTCGACTACAACGAGGACGGTTGGCCGGATCTCTTCGTCGCCAACGACTCGAATCCGAACTTCTTTTACGAGAACCAGAAGGACGGGACCTTCGAAGAGATGGCCTTTCCCTTGGGCGTCGCGGTGAGCGAGGACGGCGGCGAGCAGGGCTGCATGGGGGTGGCGGTCGGCGACTACGAGAACAAGGGGCGGTTCGACCTCTTCGTGACCAATTTTTCCGAGGAGTACAACGCCCTCTACCAGAATCAGAAGGACTACTTCATCGACGTCTCGTTCCGTTCGGCGAGCGCCCCGGCAAGTCTGCCCTATGTCGGCTGGAGCACGGCGTTCTTCGACTACGACCACGACGGCTGGCAGGACCTGATCGTGGTCAACGGCCACGTTTATCCGCAGCTCGCCAACGCCAACCTCGGAGCTTCGGCGTCGTACCAGCAACGCAAGCTGCTCTACCGCAACCTCGGCGTTGGTACGGGGGGGCGAGTGTCCTTCGAAGAAGTCGCTGGCCAGTTCGGCGAGGTGTTGACCGAGCCGCGGGTCAGTCGCGGCCTGGCGATCGGCGACCTCGACGACGACGGACGCCTCGACATGGTGATCAACGACCTCGACGGCAAGGCCCAGGTGCTGCGACACGAGATGCCGGGTACCGGCAACTGGTTGAAGGTGCAACTCCGCGGCAAGGGCAAGATGACCGATGCCATCGGTGCCATCCTCACCCTGAAGGTCGGCAAGCTGACCCAGAAGCGCCTGATCCGGAGCGGCACCGGCTACTTGTCGCAAGACGACATGCGGCAGCACTTCGGCCTCGGCGCGGCCACACGCGCCGACTCGTTGGAAGTGCTCTGGCCCGACGGATCGGTCTCGACCGTAGAGAAAATAGAGGCCAATCAGCAGCTTGTGATTCGGCAGGAGTGATCCGGACGCCGGTTCGTTTGGCCTGCGCGGTCGCCAGGTTCTTGATTCCTACCGTTGGCTGAGCTACGATGAGTTTTACTGAATCCATTTAGTAGTTCTTGTGGATTGGCCAGCTCGACAGCACTGCACGTTTCGCGACACGCATGACAGCCAAGGCAAGAGATCGACAGGCGATCCTGGGTATCGACATCGGCGGCAGTTGCATCAAGGGCGCGCCGGTCGACGTCGAGCGCGGTGAGCTCCTCGCAGACCGCCGAAGCATCGAGACGCCGAACCCTGCCTGCCCGGAGGCGGTAGCCGGTGTGATCGCCGAGTTGGTCGGTCACTTCCAATGGTCCGGCGCGGTGGGCTGTGCCTTCCCAGCGGTGATCAAATGCGGCGTGGTGCTGACGGCGGCGAATGTGGACAAGAGTTGGATCGGCGCCGACGGCCGCGAGCTCTTGGAGCGTCATTCGGGCTGCGAGGTGACGCTGCTCAACGATGCCGACGCTGCCGGTATGGCCGAGATGCGCTTCGGTGCCGGGCGGGGCCGATCGGGCCTGGTGATCATGCTCACCCTGGGCACCGGGATCGGCAGCGCCCTGTTCATCGATGGTCGCTTGGTGCCCAATACCGAGCTCGGGCATCTGATCCTCGACGGTCAAGTCGCCGAGACCCGGGCTTCCGGCCGGGTGCGGACCGAAGAGGCCCTATCGTGGGAAGACTGGGCGACGCGCCTGGACGAGTACCTGTGTTACGTCGAGAATCTGCTCAACCCGGATCTCTTTATCCTGGGTGGGGGAGTCAGCGCCAAGCATGAGCAGTTCATGCGCTATCTCAGCGCCGCAACACCGGTGGTACCGGCCGAGATGCGCAACGATGCCGGGATCGTGGGTGCCGCCCTAGCAGTCGAGGCCATGCACGCGCTGCACGGGTGAGCCGGCAGCCCGGCCTGCCCGACGATGTTACGATCTCGGGGCCCAATGTTGCGCCACGCACTGATCGTCCTAGCGCTCGCTGGCTGCCTCACTGGCAAGGCGGCCGCCACCGATGGCCGCAGCGTCGCGGCGCTGGCCCAGGCCATGGCGGCCGCCGAGCAGAGCTTGCAGCAGAACGAGCTGCAGATTGCCGAAGATCACTATCGCTCGGCTCTACTCGAAGGGTGGCTGTTGCAGGGGGCGCTGCATATCGCAGCCGGTGACCTGCCGGCGGCGCAAGGCGCTTTCCGGCACGCTGCCGCAGCGTCGGTCGAGACCCGACGGGCGTTCCACTGGCAGGCGTTGGTGCATCTGCAACTGGACGAGATCACCGAGGCGATTGCTCTTCTGACCCGCATCGTTTCCCGGCAGCCGGACAATATCGCCGCTCGCCGTCTGCTGGCCCAAGCCTTGGTCGACGACGAGCGTTACGAAGAAGCGGTTCAGGAGCTCGAGGAGGCGCATGTCGCGGCGCCGGACAATACCGAGATCACCTACACCCTGGCGACGGGCTACTTGCGTCTCGGCAAGGTCGATCAGGCCGCAGAGCTCTACGATCAGGTGGCTCGCGAGCGGCCCATTCCCCAGACCCACCTGCTGATCGGCCGTTCCTACGGCAGTTTTCGCCATTTCGACCGTGCCGTGGCGGCCTTTGAAGCCGCCCTCGCAATGGATCCTTCGGTGCGTCGCGGGCACTACTACCTGGGCACCGTCAAGCTGCTCGCGGTCGGTCGCGATGCCCTGGAGCCGGCGATCGAACACTTCGAGCAGTCGAAGCGGCTGACGCCCGAAGATCCGATGGTCAATCTCTACCTGGGCACTGCCCTGTTGGCCACCCGGCGCTTCGAGGAGGCGATCCCTTTGCTCGAAGTCGCGTCCGGCGAGGACCAGACCCGGGTCGACGCCCTGCGCTTCCTCGGCGGTTGTTACCTCGGGCTGGAGCAAGCCGAAGATGCCGCTGGGGTGCTGCAGCGAGCGCTGGCCGAAGCCGAGGCGGGGACGCCCAAGGATCGCCAGCTTGCCGCCATCCACTACCAGTTGGGGCTGGCTCTGCGGCGTCGGGGCGCCCGGGACGAGGCCGCTGTGCACTTCGCCGCGGCCGAGAAGTTCTCGCAGCAGCAGGTGGAAGGCGAGCGAGACAGCTTGACCCGTTTCCTGACCGACAACCTGGAGGAGGAGCAGCGCCCCGCCAAGCCGCCGCTCGACATCGCCTGGCTGGAGCAGCAGGAACCGGCCCAACGGGCCGAGCTGGCGCACAACGTGACCGCAAGTTTGGCCCGGGCCTACCTCAATCTGGGCATCATGCATTTGCAGGCCGAGCGCCCCGCCCGAGCGGCCGAGCTGATCGCCCAGGCGGCCGAGATCGATCCGGCGTTCCCCGCCGTGCAGTACACCCTCGGCGTGGCGAACTTCAACGCGGAGCGCTTCGAGCAGGCTCGGGCGCCCCTATCCCTGGCCCTCGAGCAGGATCCCGCCAACGGGGCCCTGCAGCGCATGGCAGGGTTGGCCCACTTCAATACCGGCTCCTATGGCCGGGCCGTCGAGCTGTTGCGCAACGACCGCGAGCTCCGGTCCAATCCGTCGCTCGAATACACCTACGGCCTGGCCCTGGTGCGAAGCGGCCGCGCCGGTGAGGCCCAGTCGGTGTTCGATCGCCTGCTCGCCGGTAACGCTGAGTGGCCCGAGCTCCACGTCGCCCTCGGGCAGTCCTATGCGCAGCAGGGCGACTACGAGGCCGCGGTCGGGTCGCTCGAGCGTGCCCTCGAGCTGCGGCCCGATGTGGCCCAGGCCCAGGCCACGCTGGGTGAGCTCTATCTGCGCCAGGGGCGCTTGAACGAGGCGGAGCAACAGCTACGCGGTGAGCTGAAGTCCCATCCCGCCGACCACGCGTCGCGCTATCACCTGGCGACCGTGCTCGACCTCAACCGCCGCTCCGGCGAGGCCCGAGAGCAGCTCGAGATCCTGCTCGA
>JBCCGX010000292.1:0-9568 GCA_039029035.1 Acidobacteriota bacterium
CTCGATGTTTTGATCGGCGGCTGCGACCGCGGCCTCGAGTCGGCGGCGAAAGGCGTCGTTCGCAACGAAGTCGCGCACCGCCGTCCCGGTTCGGGCACGTTCATCGGCCGCCGCGACGAAATCCCGCACCGCCGCGCGCGCCTGGTCGGCGGCGTCCCGAGCGCCGCCGCCGGTGCTACCCGTGGTGTGCTGGCCGTGCTGTGCGACGCCTATGCGGAAGAGGAAGCCGACGCCGACGGCAAGGGCCAACGGACCGTGCTCCGGCTCCACCCGCGCCTGGCGCCGATCAAGGCCGGCATCTTGCCGCTGGTGAAGAAGGACGGCATGCCCGAGACCGCTCGCCGCATCGTCGACGACTTTCTAAAGGCCGGTGTCAACGCCAAATACGATCAGCAGCACGCCATCGGCAAGCGCTACGCCCGCCACGACGAGGTCGGTACCCCCTACTGCCTCACGGTCGACGGCCAGACGCGCGAAGACGAGACCGTCACCATCCGCTACCGCGACGACCGCCGTCAGGAACGGATCAAGGTGGCGGAGGCGGTCGAGGTGGTGCAGAAGGCGCTACGGGACTAGATTGCCGGGATTGACCTGCCACAAGTGCTGTGGCAAGCGACGCACCAAGGACGGGAAGACCTGCAGCGCGTTGCCGTTCAGGTTGACGATCTCGAGCGCCGGCAAGGCGTCGACGGCCGACGCGTCGGTCAGCTGATTGTCGTCCACCAGAAGCTGCCGCAGCTCTGGCAGATCGCTCAAGCCGTCGAGCGAGGTCAGCCGGTTGCGCGCCAGGTTGAGCCATTCGAGGCGCGGCAGATCCTGCAGCCCGACGACGGACTGCACTTGATTGTCACTCAGATCAAGCCGCTCGAGGCGCTCGTGACCGGCCAGGCCCGCGACATGCTCGATCCGGTTGCCGGCCAGGTCGAGCGTGCGCAGCTCGGGTAGATCGGGCAGATCGTCGAGGGATTCGATGGCGTTGCCTCGCAGGTCGAGTACGCGCAAGGCTTGACAGCCGGCGAGATCCGCCAGGTTCCACAAACCCCCGCCTTGGACCATCAGGAAGCTCAGCTCGGTCGCCGCGGCCAGACCTTCGAGGCGATCGAGCGCGCTGGCATTCGAGATCCGCACTCGGGCCAGCTTGGGTAGCCCGGCCAGCGCTTCCAGGCTATCGAGCTCCGGCGCGGCGGCGAGGCCGAGGGCCCAGACGTGTCCTTCTTCGTCGATCTCCACCCAATTGCCGCTGGTGCTGGCCAGCTCGCCTTCGACCCCGAGCTGACGCGCCGGCAGGCCGGCGCTCGCCAGCAGGCTTCGCAAAGCCTCGATCTCGCCGGCGTCGAGATGGATGCGACCGGCTTCGACGTCGGCGAAGGTCTGGGGGCCGGTGTGGCAGGCGGCGGTGAGCAGCGAGACCAGGACGGGCAAGCTGCAGCGCAAGAGCTTCAGCGGAGCGGCCAGCCTCGTCTGGGTGGCGACCGCCCGGTAGGCGCAGCGCAGCTCGGATCGGTCGCGGTCTCTCATCAACTCATTGTACCGGGCGCTAACAGACCGAGCTGCCTGGCCGAATCGCGGCCGGCCTGATGACGAAACCAGCCCCGTTCGGCCTGCTTTCGGTCCCCCCTCGATGTCTGTTACCTTCCGCCCCCATGATGGACCCTCGCCTACAGGACACCGCTGCGTTCCTGATGCGCCTGGCCGAAGCGCTGCATGCCTACGGCACGCCCTCCCATCGGCTCGAAGAGGCGCTCGAGATGATGAGCGAGGCGCTCGACATCGAGGCGCAGTATCTCGTCACGCCGACGTCGATCGTCGCCTCGATCGGGCCGGACCGACGCCAGGAGACCTACCTGGTGCGGATCGATTCAGGCGAGACCAATCTCGACAAGCTGGCCTCTTTGAACGAGGTCATGCAGCGGGTCGAAGACGGTGACTTCGACGTCCATCGTGCCCTGGCGGACGTCGAGGAGATCGTGTCGGGCAAGCTGCGCTACCGGGCGCCGCTCACCACCCTGGCCTACGCGGTGACCTCAGGGACTGCCGCCGTCTTCTTCGGCGGCGGCTGGCGCGAGGCGCTGTTGTCTCTCGGCCTCGGCGGGGTGCTGGGCTTGTTGGCGCTGGTCGCGATCGAACGCCCACGCCTGGCGGCGCTCTATCCGGCCATGGCATCGATGCTGGCGGCGGCGAGCGCCAGCGTTATCGCCCCCTTCATGGCTCCGCTTTCGGCCTCCATCGTGACCCTCGCCGGCCTCATCGTGCTGGTGCCTGGCCTGACCCTGACCATCGCCATGAACGAGCTCGCCCACCGCCACCTGGTCAGCGGCACGGCGCGCCTGACCGGCGCTCTGATCACCTTCCTGCAAATCGGCCTCGGTGTCGCCACCGGCTGGGCGATCGCCGAAGCCGTCATCGGCGCACAGACGCCGAACGAGCCGCTGGCCCTGCCGCCGGAGGCCTTCTTCGTCGCCGCACCGCTCGCCGCAGCGGCCTTCACGGTCTTGTTTCGCGCTCGGCCGACCGATTTCGGCTGGATCTTACTCGGCTGCTCGGTGGCCTTCACCACCACCCGCTTCGCCGGCGAAGCCTTCGGGCCGGAGATCGGCGCCGCCCTCGGCGCCTGGGTCCTGGGCTGCTTGTCCAACCTCCTGGCGCGCTGGCGCGGCAAGCCGTCGTCGATCACCCTCGTCCCGGGTCTTCTGATGTTGGTGCCAGGGAGCTTCGGTTTCCGCTCCCTGGCAGCCCTGGTGCATCACGACGTTCTCGCCGGCATCGAGACCGGCTTCTCCATGGTCCTGATCGCCATGTCTTTAGTCACGGGTCTGTTCCTATCGAACCTGACCGTCGAGCCACGGCGTTTGTTGTAGCCTTATCGTGGCTCGGCGGAAGACCGGGACGGTCATGGGAGACGCACGGCAACCGGCGGTTATGGCGTCAGCGGAGGGAGAATGAAGCCCGAGGGCTCGCCGCTGAGCTCGATGCCAGCGGCATCTTGATCCAGGACAGGCGGTCGGCAGCGCAGCCTGATCAGCTCGTGATCCTCGTAGTCTCTGGGGATCAGGGTTACTTTGTACCAATACTGCCCGGCCGGCCCCTTGCGCCCTCCACAAGTCACCGTGTTGCCGCTCACGGTCGTCGTTCGGAACGGCGGCTCGAATGTCTTGGTCCGGGTTTCCGGGCCGCCTGGCTGGAACAGCACGAAGTCGATCGTCGCCCAATACTTCTCTGGGACATTGAGCAAACGCCACCGTAAGCACTCGCCCGGCGACTTCACTTCCGGATAGCTCGGCATCGCGACGCCAAGATCTTCGTCGATAAGGACGTCGATCTCTGCCAGGTTCTCGCTCGGTCGCAGAGTCGAACGACTCCGCGGCGGTAGCACCGTCACCAACGATCGGAGCTGCCGATTCAAGAATACCCGCAGCCCCTCCACTGAAGCACCGTCGACCTCCTTGCCCTCGGGGGCCAAGAGCATGACGCCAAGCACCAGGCCAAGCTTCGGCTCTTCGAAGAGCCATAGGACATGGGCCTTACTGTCGTCCGACCGAATCGTCGGGCTCTGCAGGTGCCAGCGCCGGGCGGCCGAGTCCAGCAAGACTCTCAGGTCCCCGAGCGCTCCTCGGAAGTCGTTGCGTTGCAATCGATAGTACGTTCTCTGGTGATCTGCCATATTGTTTTCTCCTTCGTTGCTCCCCCATCCCGCGCCATCAGCACAAGGCACTTTTTGCAGGGGCAGCAGCAGAATTCATGCCAGCAATGTGGTTGATGAGTCTCTTGATAGGATGCAGCAACCCTGTGAAACCGAAACTGCTCGCCATCACCGGCCCCCTGGAAGGCCAGATTTTCGAGATCGGCCCCGCGGCCTTCTCCATCGGCCGGTTGAGCTCCAACAATCTCCAGTTGCACCAGGCGTCGGTATCGCGCCGGCACTGCGAGATTCGGCGCGAGAGCGACGATTGGATCCTGTCGGATCTCGAGAGCCGTCAGGGTACCTTCGTCAACGGATCACCGATCGAGCACCACGTCTTGGAGCACGCCGACTACGTCAAGATCAGCGCCTCACTCTTCCTTGTCCTGCTGCAGGACGACACGGAAGAAGACTCGACCAACCCGGTCGCACTCATCGACGGCGACTACCCGGCAGAGTCGACGGTGCAGATGTCCGCCGCCGACAGCGTCGAGCTCGGCCCGCGCCGATTGCTCGCCTTCTTGCGGCCGGCCGAGCGCAACGAGCGCCAGCTCGAAACCTTGCTGCAGGTCAGCACCGCGATCCAATCGATCCGCGGTATCGAGCCCCTGGCTCGGCGCCTCATGGAGCTGATCGCGGAGGTCATCCCGGCGCAACGCACCGCGATCCTTCTCACCGACAAAGCCGGGGAGTTAGGGGAGGTCTACAGCGTCGATCGGACCTCGGGGGGACGCCCCTTTCGCCCCAGCCACTCGACGGCGGAGCGGGCGATTCGAGAAGGCCTCGCCATCTTGAGCAACGACGTCTCCAGGGAGCGCGAGTTCGAGGCCGCAGAGAGCCTCCACCAGGCCCAGATCCAATCTCTGATCTGCGTCCCTCTGCTGCGTCCGGGTAGGGCTCTGGGGGCGCTCTACGCCGACACATGTAGCGCCGGCGATCGCTTCAACGCGCTGCACCTGCGGCTGATGACCGTGGTCGCAACGATCGCCGCAGCAGCCTTCGACAGCGCCCGCCACCTGGAGTGGCTCGAAGGCGAGAATCGGCGCCTGCGCGCCGCCGAGCTGGAGCACGACATGGTCGGCGCCAGCGAGCCGATGCAGAAGGTCTATCAGTTCATCGGGCGCGTCGCGCTGACCGACGTCACGGTCCTGATCCGCGGCGAAAGCGGTACCGGCAAGGAGCTCGCCGCGCGGGCCATCCACCGCAACAGCTCGCGCACCGAGAAGCCCTTCGTGGCAATCAATTGCGCCGTGCTCAACGAAGCCCTGCTCGAGAGCGAGCTCTTCGGGCACAAACGCGGCGCCTTCACCAACGCCATCAACGACAAGGCTGGCAAATTCGAGATCGCGGACGGCGGCACGCTCTTTCTCGACGAAGTCGGTGAGATCCCCCTGGCATTGCAGGCCAAACTCCTACGGGCGCTGGAAGAGCAGACCTTCGAGCGCGTCGGCAGCAACCGCGAGATCCAGGTCGATCTCCGGGTCATCGCCGCCACCAATCGCGACTTGGAAGGTGCGATCGAGCAAGGCGAATTCCGCGAGGACCTGTTCTACCGCCTCAACGTCATCTCCCTGCAGCTACCGCCCTTGCGCGAACGCCGGGCCGACATCCCAGCCCTGGCCGAGCACTTCGCCCAGCGCGCCAGTCAGCGGGTCGGACGGCGTATCGACGGCATGACGTCCGACGCTCTGGCTTGCCTGCGGAGCTACGACTGGCCGGGCAACGTGCGCGAGCTGGTCAATGCCATCGAGCACGCCGTTGTCCTCGGGCAAACCGACCGCATTCATCCTGAAGACCTGCCCGAAACCGTCATCGAGAGCCGTTCGGCCGAAGGATCGGCCCCCACGACCTACCACGAGGCGGTGAACGAGGCCAAACGAGAGATCCTCCGCGAGGCCTTGGATGCCACCGGTTGGCGCTTCGTCAAGGCCGCCAAACGTCTGGGCCTGCACCGCAATTACCTCCATCGACTGGTCCGGAAGCTCGGCCTGAAGCCACCTTCCGACCCATGATGTGACGCGACGCGCTATCCGATCCGATAGCCAGGCTATCCGATCGGATAGCTTCCGACGGTCTCCTCAGGCGGCCGTGGCTGGCAATCGACCTGGCCCATCGACTGGGCATCTTGCTCTTTCGGGAAAGTTGACGTTCGACTGACGCAGATCCCGAGGATGGCACGGTTTCTGCTTCGAAGGTGTTGGTAACTGTTATCCCGTTGGGAGGGCGATTTGATTGGCCGCGCGCCCGCTTGATGTTCTTGGCGGTGGGGCAACCCACCGCTATTTCTTTATGAGTATTTTTAGATAACTATTGCCGCGCAACAAGCCAGGCGTGCAGACACGCCCTGCCAGTAAGGCTTCTGGTCATCAGTACGGGAACGATTTCACCCCAATCTTCATCGCTCTTGTGATAATTTCTTGACCTTAGTTCGAACAATATGGCGCCGCGGGCCCGAAGATTCCACTTCGACAGCTCACACGGTTTGACGAGCCAGGCTGTTTGACGAGCCAATCTGTTTTGACACGCCAAGCGGTTTGACACACCAAGCGCCCAACGTCTCGATGCGCCGAGATTGTTCGCGCGACTAGTCTGTCGATCGATTCATACCGGGAGAAGGTCAAAAACCGACAAATCTCACCGCGTTCTCCTGCGGGACGAATCGACGTAAGTGCAACGAGAGCTTTCACCAACACCGAGGAGAGGCAACGTGAGAACTACCCAACGTTTGACCGCCACGCTGGCCGTGGCCCTATTCGCCATGGGGCTTACCCCGGCAACGGCCCAAGATCTGGTGATCTCCGGCGTCGTCGACGGGCCGCTGTCCGGCGGAACCCCTAAAGCGATTGAATTCTTTGTTCTGAACAATATCGCCGATCTTTCCATCTATGGTTTCGGTTCGGCCAACAATGGCGGCGGATCCGACGGCGAAGAATTCACTTTCCCGGCCGGCCCAGCGACCGCGGGGTCTTATCTTTACGTTGCTTCGGAGTCCGCTCAGTTCACTAGTTTTTTCGGCTTTGCACCCGATTTCACTTCCGGTGCCGCCAGCATCAACGGTGACGATGCCATCGAGCTCTTTCAAAACGGCTTGATCGCCGACGTTTTCGGTGACATCAACGTCGACGGCACCGGCCAGCCCTGGGAGTACCTCGACGGCTGGGCCTACCGGGTCGACGCGACCGGCCCCGACGGCGGCGTCTTCGATCTCGCCAACTGGACCTTCTCCGGCCCCGACGCCCTCGACGGTGAGACCACCAACGGCACCGCCGCGACGCCTTTCCCCATCGGCACCTACGCCGTGGCGCCGACGCCCAACCTGATCATCACCGGTGTGGTCGACGGCCCGCTATCCGGCGGCACCCCGAAGGCGATCGAGTTCTATGCCACCGGCGACATCGCCGACCTGGCCGAGTACGGCTTCGGCTCGGCCAACAACGGTGGTGGATCCGACGGTGAGGAGTTCCCCTTCCCGTCGATGTTCGTCGCCGCCGGCACCTACCTTTACGCCGCTTCCGAGGCGGTCGAGTTCGCTAATTTCTTCGGCTTCGCCCCGGACTTCACCTCCGGCGCGGCGAGCATCAACGGTGACGACGCGATCGAGCTCTTCTTCCAGGGCGCGGTGGCCGACGTCTTCGGCGACATCAACGTCGACGGTACCGGCGAGCCGTGGGAATACCTCGACGGCTGGGCCTACCGCGTGGCCAGCACCGGCCCCGACGGTTCGACCTTCGTCCTCGGCAACTGGACCTTCTCCGGTCCCAACGCTCTCGACGGCGAGACCACCAACGGCACCGCCGCCACACCGTTCCCCATCGCCAGTTATGACACCCCGCCGCCGGCACCGGCCGCGCTGCTCATCTCCGGCGTCATCGACGGCCCCCTTTCCGGTGGCCTGCCCAAGGCGGTCGAGCTGTACGCTTTCGACGATATCGCCGACCTGTCGACCTACGGCATCGGCTCGGCCAACAACGGCGGCGGGTCCGACGGTGAGGAGTTCACCTTCCCGGCCGTCGGCGTCACCGCTGGCACGACGATCTACGTCGCCTCCGAGGCGGTCCAGTTCACCAGCTTCTTCGGCTTTGCCCCCGACTACACCTCGTCGGCGGCCAACGTCAACGGCGACGACGCCATCGAGCTGTTCCAGAACGGCACGGTGATCGACGTCTTCGGCGACATCAATGTCGATGGCACCGGCGAGCCCTGGGAGTACCTCGACGGCTGGGCCTACCGAGTGGACGCCACCGGGCCCGACGGCTCGACCTTCGTCCTCGGCAACTGGACCTTCTCCGGCCCCAATGCGCTCGACGGAGAGACCACCAACGCCGGCGCCGCGACGCCCTTCCCCAACGGCACCTACTCGGTGACTCCACCGCCGGCGCTGCTCATCTCGGGTGTCATCGATGGCCCCTTGAGTGGCGGCGTGCCGAAGGCGGTCGAGCTCTTCGCCTTCGAGAACATCGCCGACCTTTCGGTCTACGGCATCGGCTCGGCCAACAACGGCGGCGGGTCCGACGGCCAGGAGTTCACCTTCCCGGCCGTGGCGGTCACCGCGGGGAGCTTCGTCTACGTCGCTTCCGAGGCCACCGGGTTCACCACCTTCTTCGGCTTCGCTCCGGACTTCACTTCCGGCGCGGCGAACGTCAACGGTGACGACGCCATCGAGCTCTTCCTCGACGGCGCCGTGGTCGACGTCTTCGGCGACATCAACGTCGACGGCACGGGCGAGCCCTGGGAGTACCTCGACGGCTGGGCCTACCGGGTCGACGGCACCGGGCCGGACGGCTCGACCTTCGTCCTCGCCAACTGGTTCTTCTCCGGTCCCAACGCCCTCGACGGTGAGGCCACCAACGCCAGCGCCGCGACCCCGTTCCCGATCGGCACCTTCTTGGGTGGCGGCGAGAACGCGCCACGGGTGCAGAGCACCATCCCGGCCGACGGTGGCGGCATCGGTGCGGTGGGCGACAACCTCGTCATCGAGTTCTCCGAGGACGTCAACGTCGTCGCCGGCGCCTGGTTCGACATCAACTGCTCGATCTCCGGCGCCGTCGCCGCGGTCGACAGTGGCGGACCGCTGACCTTCACTCTCGATCCGGCGGTCGACTTCGCCCAGGGCGAGGTCTGCACCGTGACGATCTTCTCCGCTCAGGTGAACGACGTCGATCTCGACGATCCGCCGGACAACATGACGGCCGATTTCGTCTTCACCTTCGACACCCCGGTGGAGGCCGAGATCTTCGACATCCAGGGCTCCGGCGCCTTGTCGCCCTTCGTCGGCCTGACCGTCACCACGCGCGACAACGTCGTCACTGGCGTCACCGGCAACGGCTTCTTCATGCAGACGCCGGATGCGCGCTCCGACGGCGATCCCAACACTTCGGACGGCATCTTCGTCTTCACCGGCGGAGCCCCGGCGGTGGCCGAGCAGGATCTGGTCGACGTCACCGGCGTGCCGATCGAGTTCTTCGACCTCACCGAGTTCGGTGCCCCTGGCCTCAGCGTCACCGTCACCTCGTCCGGCAACCCACTGCCGTCCGCGGTGCTCCTCGACGCGGCGAATCCCGCCCCCGGCCCCTTCGATCCGCCCGACATGGAGCGCTTCGAAGGTATGGTGGTGCGGATCGAGAACGGCCTCGCCAACACCGGCACGGATCGCTTCGGCGACACCCCGGCGGTGGTCGGCCCCGGCCGTGTCCTGCGCGAGCCGGGCATCGAGTTCCCCGGCCTGCCGGGCCTACCGGTGTGGGACGCCAACCAGGAGATCATCGAGATCAACCCGGACGGCCTCACCGGACGACCGGATGTCGAGATGTTCGCCGAAACCGAAATCATCCTGGCCCAGGGTCCGGTGACCTTCAGCTTCGGCGACTATCAGATGTTCCCCAACGTGCC
>JBCCGX010000293.1:0-9566 GCA_039029035.1 Acidobacteriota bacterium
CGGGCCACCCCGTGGGCCACAAGCTCGGCAGCAGAGACCTCCGGTCCGAGTGCCTCGAGCGGATCGCTGGCGCCGTAGAGTCCCAGAGCAAAGGCCTGGATGCGCTGTGCCCGGTCGCGCTCGCGGCGGATCTTCTGTGCCTGGACGGTGACGGTGATCGAGTAACCGATCAAGAGGACGGTCAGCAGGGCTGCGGCCGCGACCGCCAACCGGTTGCGCTGCACGAAACGTGTCGCCCGATAACGCAGCGTAGGGGGTCGCACGGAGACCGGCTCGTTGCGCCGGTAGCGCGCGAGGTCCTCAGCCAGAGCAGTGGCGGACCCATAGCGTTCCTCCGGTCGCTCCCGCAAGGCGGCTTCGACGATCCGATCGAGATCGTGGCGCAGCCGGCGCACCAGGGCGCGGGGATCGGTATCCCGCTGCGCCGCCATTGCCGTGGCGCGGTCTTGCGACGCCCGACGCACCGCGGTGCTAGGTGTCCGCCACGACGCGGTCATCGGCGCCTCGTCCTCCGATCCGAAAGATCCGGACAACTCCCGCGCCCGCTCGCCGGTCAACAGCTCGAAGAGCAGCAGGCCTAGCTGGTAAATGTCCGACGCGGTGGTCACCGACTCGCCATGCAATTGCTCGGGGCTGGCATAGAGCGGCGTGACCGCCCGCTGGCCGGAGCGACGCTCGATGCGGGAATCGGCCCCCGCCGCGTCGAGCAGCTTGGCGATGCCGAAGTCGAGCAGCTTGATCTCACCGCTCGGCGTCACCAGGATGTTCGACGGCTTGAGGTCACAGTGGACCACGAGATTTCGATGCGCATAGCTCACCGCGCAAGCCACAGTCTCCATCAGACGCAAGCGCCCGGCGATGCCGAGGCGGTGCTCGTCGCAATAAGCCGTGATCGGCTGGCCCTCGATCCGCTCCATCGCCGAGTAGGGCCGGCCGTCTTGGCTGACGCCGCCATCGTAGAGCCGGGCGATGTTCGGGTGCTGCAAGGAGGCGATGATCTGCCTCTCCTGCTCGAACCGAAGGCGTGCCTCGGGGGTCTCGGACCCCGGCCGCATCACCTTGAGAGCGACCTGCTGCTCAAAATGGCCGTCGGCCCGCTCACCCAGGTAGACCACGCCCATACCACCGCGGCCGATCTCTTGCAGGATGCGGTAAGGCCCGACCTGAGTCGGCGCGGCCCCTCCGGCAGTGGACTCCGCAGCAGTGGACTCCGCAGCAGTGGACTCCGCTCCTTCGCCCTGCCACAGCTCGGAAGCGGCGGCACTCTCGAGCCTGGCCGGAGGATCGTCGCTCCAGGCCAGCAGGCGCTCGACCCGCACCCTGAGCGCCGAGTCGTCACCGCACGCCGCGGCGAGATAGGCCGAGCGCTCATCAGGCTCGACATCGAGCGCGCGGTCGAAAATCTCGTCGATCCGGGCGTCCAAGTCGTGCGGGGCGCCGCGGTCTGCATCCATCGACCAAGACTACCCCACAAGGCGCACTTCGCCGGCGAGCGAAAAAAGTCGCTAGGGCTGTCGGGAACCGGCAACCTTTGCCGACTAGGAAGGCTAGAAAGGAGAGGATCACCCTTCTGGTGATCCGCACAACCCAATGAGCACATCAACACAACGTAAGAATTGGCTGCTTACTTTGATCCTCGGCGTCTGGGTAGCGGGCGCCTGGGCGCCACTGTTGGCGCAGACCGAAGCCGAAAGGGAGACCCGCATCGCCGGGCCGATCGGCGGAGCCGAAGGGCAAACCCTCAGGGTCAGCGTTGCGGTCTTGCCGACGACACCCAAGGCCGAAGGCTTGGTCGCGAACATTGAGATCTACAGCGCCGACGGAACCGATCTCGAGCCTCTCGCGGTCCTCCGGAGCACCCCCGTGGCACCTGGCCGAAGCCTCGTCTTGGACTACGAGCTCGGTCGCGGCGGGGTGCGGGAAGAGGTCATCGTTCGGCTCGATGTCTCGGGTCGCGAGCCCGATTTCACGGCCTCGGTCCAGATCTTCGACACGGCGAAGACGCACAACACACTGTGGGGCGACTGGTACATCGTGCGCGACTGAGTCGACCTCTGTGATCGCAGCGGTCCGGTGGGTCGAAGGCGACCGTCCGGGCCGCCTCGGTGGCTTCTCACCTCGGCCCCGGCGGCTGCCGCCACCCTCTGCCGCGACGATTTGCTCTATCATAGAGCCTCGACTATCCCAGTAGAGCGGCTGGAGGCTCCGTGGAGAAAAGAGCCGACGACGTCACCGAGTTGTTGTTCGCCTGGCGCAACGGCCAGAGGGATGCCCTCGATCGTCTGATGCCGATGGTGTACCAGGAGCTGCGCTCGGTGGCGGCGGGCTACCTGCGGCGGGAGCGGCCCGATCACACCCTGGAGCCCACGGCGGTCTTACACGAGGCGTATCTGCGCCTGGTCGACAAGACCCATCCGCATTGGAAAGGCCGCCGCCACTTCTTCGCCGTCGCGGCGCAGACCATGCGGCGCATCCTGGTCGACCACGCCCGGCGCCATGGCTCCGCCAAGCGCGGCGGCGGCGCGGTGCGCTTACCGATCGACGACGGCGCCGCGGCCGGCGTCGCCGAGCCACGTCGCTCCTTCGATCTACTCGCCCTAGACGAGGCGCTCGATCGGCTGGCCGAATTCGACGACCGCAAGAGCCGCGCCATCGAGCTGCGCTTCTTCGGCGGCCTCACCCACGACGAGGTGGCCGAAGTGCTCGACATGTCGCGCGCCACGGTGCGTCTCGACATCCGCCTGGCCAAAGCCTGGCTCGCCACCGAGCTGGCCGAGAATGGGGCGCAATGACCCCGGACCGCTGGCAACGGATCGAGCAGCTCTTCAAAGCCGCCCTCGAGCTCGAAACCGCCGAGCGCGCCGCCTTTCTGCAGCGCGAAGGGGCCGACGATCCTGACGTGGCACAGGAGGTCGAGCGCCTGCTGTCGGCCGACGAGGACACCCATGCGCAGTGGGTGAACCAGGTGGTGCAGCGCGGCGCCCGGGAGGTGATTCGCCATGCCGACCGCACCCTGTTGGGCCAGCGGATCGGCCCCTGGATGATCAAGGAGCGCCTCGGTCAGGGTGGCATGAGCACGGTCTACCTCGCCTTGCGCGCCGATCAGCAGTTCAAGAAGCGCGCCGCCCTCAAGGTGATCAAGCGGGGTATGGACAGCGACGAGATCCTGCAGCGCTTTCGCAACGAGCGGCAGATTCTGGCCAGCCTGGAGCATCCCAACATCGCCCGGTTGATCGACGGTGGTAGCACCGAGGAAGGTATGTCCTACTTCGTCATGGAGTACGTCGAGGGCGTGCCGATCGACCAATACTGCGATACGCGGCGACTCGGGCTGGACGACCGGCTGGATCTCTTCCGCGCCGTCGGCGAGGCGATTTCCTACGCTCACCGCAACCTGGTGGTACATCGGGATCTCAAGCCGAGCAATATTCTCGTCTCCCCCGACGGCACCCCGAAACTGCTCGATTTCGGCATTGCCAAGCTGCTCAACCCGGAGCTCGGCAGCGGCAACCTGGAACCCACCGTGGTGCCACTGCGCATCATGACCCCGAGCTTCGCCAGCCCTGAGCAGCTCGCCGGAGAGCCGGTCACCACCGCCAGCGACGTCTACTCGCTAGGGGTCATTCTCTACCAGATGCTCTGCGGCCGCCGGCCCTATCGGATCTCCGGCTCGCCCAGCGAGCTCGAGCACCAGGTGCGCCACGTCGAGCCCGAGCCGCCGAGCGCTGCTCTCAGGCTCGCCGGCGGCCGGGCACCGATGCCGGGCGACGAGAGCGAGCCGCTGGCGGAGCTCAGCGCCGAGGAGATCGCGCGGCGCCGTGACATCGAGACAGGCCAGCTGACCCGCCGCCTGACCGGCGACCTCGACGCCATCGCCCTGACCGCCCTGCGCAAGGAGCCGCAGCGGCGGTACGCTTCGGTCGACCACCTGCTCGATGACCTGAAGGCCCACCAAGCCGGTCTGCCGATCGCCGCCCGCAAGGACTCCTTCAGCTACCAGGCGGGCAAGTTCCTGCGGCGCTACCGCTTCGGCGCCACCACCGCCGCCGTGATGCTGTGTCTCGTCGTCGCTCTGGTCGCAGTCCTGGCGGTGCAGTCCGTACGGCTAGGGAAGGAACGGACGGTCTCCGAGCAACAACGGGCACGAGCGGAAGCGGTTTCAGAGTTTCTGGTCGATCTGTTCCAAGTGGCCGAGCCGGGCAACGCCCAGGGCACGACGATCACCGCCAACGAGCTGCTCGACCGCGGCGCCGACCGGGTGGGCAGCGAGCTCGCCGACCAGCCCGAGCTGCAAGCGACCCTGCTCCACACCATCGGCCGGGTCTACCAACAACTGGGCCTTTACGACCAGGCCGTGCCGCGCCTCGAGCGGGCGCTGACGATCCGCCGGGGCTTCCAGGGTCCGATGCGCTCCGAGGTCGCCGAGAGCTTGAACTACCTGGCGGTCACCTTCGCCAAGGCCGGCGCCTACGACCGCGCCGAACCCTACTTTCGAGAAGCGCTCGAGGTCCGCCGTGCGCTCTATGGCGAGACGCATCAGAAAGTCCTCGACAGCGTCAACAACCTCGCCTTGCTGCTGCACGAGAAGGGCGACTACACCACCGCCGAAGAACTCTACCGCGAAGCCCTACGCCTGGGTGGCGAGCGCGCCGCCGGCGACACGACGGTGCTCTCCAATCTGGCGCTCCTCCTGTTCGATCGCGGGGCGTATGGTGAAGCGGAGGAGCTCTACCGCCGGACCCTGCGACAGATCGAGGCCGAGACGCCCCAGAGCCCGGTGGCCGCTCGCGTGCGCAGCGAGCTCGGCATGACGCTATTCGAGCAAGGGCGCCTCGATGAAGCCGAGAACGTGCTGCGGCGCGCCGTGGAGCAACGCCGGACACTGCTCGGCTCACAGCATCCCGACCTGGCGCTGAGTCTGAGGCCCCTCGCCACTGTGCTGGTGCAGCGCGGCGAGCTCGAAGAGGCGATCGCTCTGCATACTGAGGCCCTGGCCATCCGGCGCCAGGTCGGCCCCGACCATCCGCAGGTCGCGGACAGCCTCGCCGGCCTGGCCGAAGCCCTCGCCGCCAACGGCGACCCGGAACAAGCCCAGGCTCTGCTCGGTGAGGCCCTGACGATCTATCGTCAGACCTTGCCGGCGGTGCATCCGTTCACCGCCGAGGTGTTGAGCGACCTGGGGCGCCTGCTGTGTGACGGCGCTGACCTGGCCGGCGCCGCGCCGCTGCTGGAGGAAGCGCTCGAGATCCGCCGCCAGTCCCTGCCGGCGGATGATCCGCGGACGGCCGAGTCAGCGGCGTTGTGGGAGCGCTGCTCCACCCAGGGCTGAGGTCCTGGTTCGTCACCCAGGGCAATTGACGGGTGTAAACCCCCGTTCTATGGAAGACGCCCCTCCGGGGCTCGGCGGCTAAAGCCGCAGTTACGATGAGCTGGCTTCAGCCAGAAAGCCCGCTCGGCGGGCGCCTTTCATAGCCCGGGCATTCATGCCCAGCGATGCCCGCCAAGGCGAATTAGCACCTTTGCCCCTACTTTGCGCTATTCCAATATTCAGATCGATCGAAGCCTATCTTTCAAAGGAGCGAGTCATGAAGAGGAATCTCCCAACCCAACCTCGGCGTCCCCGAGGTCGCCTTCTTAGAACCGCCATCAATCTGGCCCCGGTTGCCTGGCTCACCCTGGCCGGCGCGGTCTCCTACGCCGCGG
The DNA here is from genome assembly GCA_039029035.1 of Acidobacteriota bacterium. Taxonomy (GTDB): domain Bacteria; phylum Acidobacteriota; class Thermoanaerobaculia; order Multivoradales; family J023; genus JAAELT01. The sequence goes on from JBCCGX010000293.1 coordinate 5,704, forward strand.
GGCCAGTCTCGGCCAGCGACCGGTCACAGCTGGCGCCGCGCACCCTGCCGAGCAAATCGTTTGCTTCGTCGCTGAGCCACGGCCGGGATCCCCACACCCTGGTGGTCAAGCTGACCGACGACGGCGGCGCGATCGCCCGAGCCAACCGTCTGCTGCCGCGCAAGGGCCTCAGTGGTCCTGATCTGCACCAGCAGGAAGTGGCGCACATCCTCTCCGGTGTGCCCGACGTGAGGATCGAGCCGGTCTTCGATTTTCCGGCCGAGCTGCTGCACGAGCTGCGGCGCGAAGGCGAGGCCAACACCGGGGAAGCGTTGGCCGACCTGACCCAGTTCTTTCTCGTCCGCCTGCCGGCCGGCAGCCAGCCGCGCCGGGTGCTGCAAGACCTGCTGCTGCTCGACGGGGTGGAGAACGCCTACGCTTACGGCGAGTTCAGGGAGCCGGTGGACATCGCTCCGCCGACCCCTGACTTCGAGACCCTGCCCCCCGGCCAGGGGTACCGCAACCCGGCCCCCGAGGGAGTCAACATCGATGCCGCCTGGAGTCGTGGTGTCTTCGGCGCCGGAGTGACCATCGTCGACGTCGAGACCAACTGGAATCTCGACCACGAAGACCTCTGTCACCTGAACGGCCAAGTGCCACCGGTGCCGATCATCCCCGAGGCCGACTGGCGTGACCCCGCCTTGCCGGCGACCCTCAACATCTCCCACGGCACGGCGACCCTGGGCGTCATCAACGGCGGCGACAACGGCTATGGGGTCACCGGCCTGGCGCGCGACTCGGCCATCCGTGTGGTGCCGGCGCTGCGTATCTCCGACCCCTTGTGGCTGCCGCCGCGCTCGGTGGTTCTGGCCACCCTCGCGATGCAGGCCGGCGACGTGATGGTGATCGAGCTCGAAGACTTCGCCGGCTTCCCCTACGAGAGCTTCGACGCCGAGTTCGCCAGTGTCCGGCAGGCGACCGCCCTCGGTATCCATGTGATCGAGCCAGCCGGCAACACGCCCGGCGGTATCGATCTCGACGACCTGATGATCAATGGCATCCTGCCCTTCGATCTCACCGTACGCGATTCCGGCGCGGTGATGGTCGGCGCCGGCGAATCGGCGCTGCAACCCGGTGGCTTTCGGCTGCCCTATCCGAACAGCAACTTCGGCGGCCGGATCGACTCCCACTCCTGGGGCCAGAACATCACCACCCTGGGCTATGGCCCGAACTCCGGCACCCTGGCGTTCTGCAACAGCCCGGCCAATCCTTTTCCCGCGGCGCCCAACATGGACCAGTGGTACACCAACTGCTACAACGGCACCTCCGGCGCCGGCGCCATTGTCACCGGTGTCGCGGCGATCCTCGAGGAAGCGCACCAGCGGATCTTCGGCCAACCGTTCGGCTCGCGCGAGATGCGCAACATGCTGCGTATGGGGGTGCGCGCCTTCGGCGATATCGGCCACCAGCCGGATCTCGCCTACTACCTGAGCTTCATGCAGCGCGGCGGCGTGATCACCCATCGCTTCAAGGCCGATCCACGGCGCGACCCGTTCGCTTCGACCCAGGAGCTCGGTCGCGCGGTGGCCGGCGCCGGTGATGTCGATGGCGACGGGACCCCCGACCTGGTAGTCGGCGTACCGGGCCACACCCTGGCCCCCGGCGGCGCGATCAACCGGGACGGCGGCCGGGTGCGAGTGTACTCGGGCGACACCGGACGCATCCTCTACTCGTTCGATGGTGATTCGCCGGCGGACCAGTTGGGCGCCGCGGTCGCCGGGGGCGGCGATGTCGATGGTGACGGCGTGCCCGATTTCGCCGCCGCGGCTCCGGGTGACGACAACACCGGGACCGATGCGGGCAGCGTGCGAGTCTACTCCGGCGCCACCGGCAACGTGCTCTACACCTTGGACGGCCAGGCCGGCGAGTTCTTCGGTTTCTCGATCGACCTCACCGGCGACATCGACGGCGACGGCGCCGCCGATCTGCTGGTCGGCGCGCCCGGCGACGTCGATCTGCTCAACAGTGTCGGCCGGGCTCGCCTCTTCTCCGGCGCCACCGGCACCTTGCTGCGCACCGTCAGCGTGCCGCAACTGGGCTCCCTGTTCGGCTTCTCGGTCGCCGGCCTAGACGACGCCAACGGTGACGGCGTGCCCGACTTCGTCGTCGGCAGTCCCAACCAGGACAACCCTTCGGGCCAGTTCCCCGGCGCGGCGATTGTCTACTCCGGTGCCGGCGGCGCCCTCAGCGGTCTGCGCGGCGAGGTGCCGTTCGGCATCTTCGGTTTCTCCGGTTTCGGCAGCGCCGTCGGCGACGCCGGTGACGTCAATGGCGATGGCCTGGCTGACGTCGTCGTCGGCGCGCCGGGCTGGACCGAAACCCCGGGTGCCTTCGGCTTCGGCAAGGCCTACCTCTACACCGGCAGCGGTCTCTTGATCGATAGCTTCGAGGGCGACCAATCCGGCGACCAGTTCGGCGCTTCGGTGGCCGGCGTCGGTGACTTCGACGGCGATGGCGCGGACGATGTGGCCATCGGCTCGCCGAGTAGCCTCGGGTCCCCCGGTTTCAGCTTCCGCCCCGGGCGGGTCTTCGTTTACCAGGCACCGTTCCCGCAAGCCCAGCGCGCGCGCCGGGTCTTCCGCACCCTCGACGGCTCCACCCGGCTCGGCATCTCCGTCGCCGCCACCGGCGACGTCAACGGCGACGGCAATGGTGACGTCATCGCTGGAGAGCCCTTCGGTGATGCCGAAGGCCGCGCCTACGTCTTTTCCAACGGCCCCGGCCCCGACCGCCAGTCCGACGTTCGCCTGCTGGCCGACGCCGGCGCCATCGAGTGCCGCGACACTGACGGTGACGGCTTCGGCGGCGGCGGCCTGTCGCCCTCGGCCAGCGGCTTGATCATCGATGCCGGGCCGCAATGGGCCGGCGCCGATTACATCGTCGTCGGCATTCCCAATCCGCCCTGGGATCTAAATCCCACCGCCGTCAGCCTGGTCCAACCCGGCAGCTCGGCGCTGTTCAACTTCACCGGTACTCTCGACGCCCAGGGCCAGACCATGGCTCCGACCTTCGGTCCGATCCTTTCCAGTCTGCTCGGTCCCGGCCTGATCGGCGCCAACTGGACGTTCTTCGCCGTTGTCCGCCTGGACACCGATGGGGACGGCATCCCCGATATCGGTACCCGCTCGACCCCGGCACAGATCACGATCATCGCCGAATTCGGCACCTGCTGATCCGGCAGCTCGTACCCGAGACCGCCTTCCGCCCGGTGCGGAAGGCGGTCTTTCAGGTTGCGGAACGGTCCATTGAACCCGGGAACCAACAGCGCTATTCAACAGGAGGCAAGCTGGACGGAATCTCTGATGGATTGGAGGCTGTCCGAGTCTGCCGCAACGGTCGTCACACAGACAATCCACGAGGGACGCTGAGAGGCGCCGTGCGAGAGGCAACGCTGATCCAGACTCGCACCGTTCTGGAGCAAGAAGCTGAGGTCCGCCGAGTATGGAACGGATGATGCGTCGACATTTTCGGCGAGTAGCTCGTTCGCCTCTCCGGCAGACGACTTGATGCCCTCGATGAACTGCTCGAAGTCGCTGGGGCTCTTGGTGGCACCCTTGACTGTCTGAACCAGAACTCGCTCTCCAGTATTGCTGTCTTCCCAGACCCACATTCGCATGTCGGGTCCCTCTTGCCCCAACTCAGGCTTCGGCGTGAAGCTGGAACTCGTCAGGAGGAGTTGAAAGGGGACGCCCGAATGGCAAACGTCTTGCCCCGTCACCACGGGGGCGGCTCCCTCGGCTTCGGTCATCACTCGCTCTTCAGTCTTTCGAGCTGCGCTGCCGACGCCCTGGAGCACGCTGCATCCAACGAAGAACACTGCGTAC
>JBCCGX010000294.1:0-9562 GCA_039029035.1 Acidobacteriota bacterium
AGATCTCCGGGGTGCCCGAAGGCCAGATCCGCTCCCTGGCCGAGATCTACGGCGATTCCGACCGCGGCACCGTCAGCCTGTGGTGCATGGGCGTCAACCAGCACGTGCGTGGCACCTGGATGAACAACCTGATCACCGATCTGCACCTGCTGACCGGCAAGATCAGTCGCCCCGGCGCCAACCCCTTCAGCCTCACCGGCCAACCCTCGGCCTGCGGCACCGTGCGCGAGGTCGGCACCCTGGCCCACCGGCTGCCGGCCGACATGGTGGTGATGAAGGAGGAGCACCGCCAGAAGGCGGAAGAGACCTGGGGCCTACCGGCGGGCACGATTCCACCCAAGCCGGGCTACCACACCATGGACATGTTTCGCGCCTTCATGCGCGGCGACGTCAAGGTGATGTGGGTGCAGACCACTAACCCCTGGGTCTCGATCCCCAACCTGCATCGCATCGACCGCAAGCCAGGGACAAGTGGAAACCGTGACGGTCGTTTCGTGGTGGTGTCCGACATCTACCCCACCCCGACCACCGAGGCCGCCGATCTGGTGCTGCCGGCTGCCGCCTGGGTCGAGCGTGAGGGCGTGTTCGGCAACACCGAGCGCCGCACCCAGCAGTGGAACAAGCTCGTCGAGCCGCCGGGGGAGGCGAAAGAAGACGCCTGGCAGATCATCGAGGTCGCCAAGCGCATGGGGATGGGGCATCTCTTCCCCTGGCCGGAGGACGACTGGCACGAACCGATGTACGAGGAGTACCGCAGCTTCACCCTCGGTCTGGGTAAAGATGTCGCCGCCTACTCGCAGCTCAAGGAGACGCGAGGAGTGCTCTGGCCGGTGGTCGACGGCAAGGAGACGCGCTACCGCTACGCCGCCGGCCACGACCCCTATGTGAAAAAGGACAAGGGCGTTCACTTTTACAAGGCCAAGGGCTACGGCGAGAGGGCCGCCTTCTGGCTGCGCCCCTACCACCCGCCGGCCGAAGTGCCGGACGACGACTACCCGTTCTGGCTGTGCACCGGCCGCAACCTGGAACATTGGCACACCGGCTCGATGACCCGCCGAGTGCCGCAACTGCACCAGGCGATGACCGAAGCCTACGTCGAGATCAACCGCGCCGACGCCACCGAGCTCGGCTTCAAACACGGCGACCGGGTACGGGTCGCCAGCCGCCGTGGCAGTGTCGAGCTGCGGGCCGAGATCGATGGCCGGGGCAAGCCGCCACGGGGCTCGGTCTTTGTGCCCTTCTTCGATGAATCGAAGCTGATCAACCGCGTCACCCTCGACGCCATGGACAACATCAGCAAAGAACCGGACTTCAAGAAATGTGCGGTCAAAATCGAACGGGTGTGACGCTTCGCAGCCGGTGGTGCTTCGCGGCGCTCGCGCTGCTGCTCCTTACCTTTGCTTGTTCCAGCCCTCCATCCGGGACGGTTGCCGTCCCGGGCACCGACGACGCCGTCAAGACCGCCGCCACCTTGCGCGCCGAACGCCGCGCCTTCGATGGCGCGCCGCCAGTCATCCCGCACCAGAACTTCGGCATCGCCTGCTCTGAGTGTCACGATAGGGAAGGCATGGAGGTGGAGGGCACCGGATTTGCGCCCCCCTCGCCGCACGCGGTGCCGCGCTGGCCCGCCTTCGGCGTAACGACCACCGGCATGAGCGCCATCAGCCGTTGCCAACAATGCCACGTGTTCGATACGAGCGACGAGCTCTTCGTCGCCAATACCTTTGTCGGTCTGCCGCAGGATCTGCGACGCGGTGAGCGGCTCAATCCCTTCGCGCCGCCGACTCTGCCGCACAAGACTTTCATGCGCGAAAACTGTACGGCCTGCCATAGCGGTCCCGCGGCGCGCGAAGAGATCCGGACCGACCATCCACAGCGCGCCCGCTGTCGCCAATGCCACGTTCCGGTTGAAACCCGCTCGACCTTCCCGCAGGGATAGACACTTCGGCTCCTGATCACGGTACGATCGGGTCCCGGCTGGACCGCGTCGATCATCGCGCGGGGAAGCGCCCGGGGAAAGGGACCTGATCATGACCGACGACGCCCAGCGAGGACGGCTCGAAGCGATCTGGATCAAACGTTTTCGACGCGGCCCCATGGACGAGCACCAGCGAGTCCGAGCGGTCGCCGGCCGCGGACTCGAGAGCAACACCAACCAGGGCGGCAAGCGCCAGGTAACGATTCTCAGTGCCGAGCGCTGGGAGGAGCTGTGCGTCGAGCTCGGTGCGGACGTCGATCCAAAGCTACGCCGGGCCAATCTCTACGTCCGGGGCATCGAGCTGGGGCGCAGCCGCGGGCGGATCCTTCGGCTCGGCGCCTGCCGCATCAAAGTCGGTGGCGAGACCCGGCCCTGCAACCTGATGGAAGAATCCCACCCCGGTCTACGCCAGGCGCTCGATCCCGACTGGCGCGGCGGCGTCTATGGCGAGATCCTGGACGACGGCGAGATCTCCGTCGGTGACACGGTCGAGTGGGAGTAGGCAACCGATTGGGTCTCGGCGGACGGCGGCGGTTATCAACTTGACGCCATCGGCAGGGTGCAGCAGAACGTCGTCCCGCCGCCCTCCCCTTCTGACTCGACCCAGATGCGGCCACCGTGGACCTCGACGATGCGCCGCACCAACGTCAGGCCGACGCCGGTGCCGGGGGTCGATTGATCGAGGCGGTCGAAAAGGCCGAAGACTTGCTCGTGGAAACGCGGCTCGATACCGACGCCGTTGTCACTGACCGTGATCACCGGCTCCTGCCCGTCCTGCCGCACACCGATCTCGATCTGCGGCTCGGGTTGATCGCCCATGAACTTCACCGCGTTCTCGATCAAGTTCTGGAAGACCTCGAGCAGCCGGACGCGATCGGCGAAGACTCGCGGCAGATCTTCACTGATCGTCACCCTAACCCCGCGCTCGGCCATCTGGCCACTTGCCAGCTCGACGGCTTCTGCCACCAGGCCGGCCAACGGGATCTCTACCGGCTCGTTGACCACTCGCCCGATCCGCGACAGCTCGAGCAGCTCGTCGAGTAGCTGCCCCATGGTGCCAGTGGCGCTGGCGATGCGCTCGATATCGGCCTCGAGACGGTCCAGGTCGCCGGCCTTGGCGTCTTGTTCGAGATAGCCGAGGAAGCCGCGGATGGTGACCAGCGGGCTCTTGAGGTCATGCGACACCGTGTAAGTGAAGCGCTCGAGCTCTTGATTCTTGGTTTCGAGATCCGCGATCAGACGCTCGCGCTCGGCGATATGTTCATTCAGCTGGCTGGTCAGCGATTCGAGCTCCGCATTACGCGCCCGAATGGCCCGGGTGCGCAAGTAGTAGATGCCCGGCCCCGTCGTTCCGAGGGTGAGGATCATCAAGGCGTAGAACCAGGGCTGCAGCCAGAACGGCCGAGCGATCGCGATCGCCGCCGAGCTCGCTTCCGAGGTCCACCGGCCGCCGGCCGTACCCACGCCGATGCGAAAGTGATACTCCCCGGGTGGCACGTTGGTGTAGCGCACCTCACCGCTGGCCACAGGCAGGGGGCCGATCCAATCGGTGTCGAAGCCTTCCAGGCGATAGCGGTAGACGATCCGCTCCTCCCTCGACAAGGACGTCGTGTCGAAGTGGAAAGTCAAAGCGCGTTGCCGATGGCTCAGCTCGAGCGCCACTTCAGACGCTGATAGCTGTCCCTCGACCTCGATCGCTCGCAGCTCGATCCGAGGCTCCGCCGACTCGCGGAAGTCGTACTGGGACTCGTAGCGCGAAAGGCCCTGGTCGGTGCCGATCCAGACCCGGCCACGATGATCGACCAGGCCGGCCCCGCGATTGGCCTCGCGGCCGGCGAGACCGTGCTGCACAGAAAGCTGGCGCGCCGACTCGCCGTCCCAGACCACCACGCCGTCATCGGTACCGAACCACACCCGACCCTCGCGATCCTGCAGAATAAGAAAGACTGGCCGCTCGATCTCCAGGCCCCCCCGGCGCACCTTGACCAATCGACGCCCACTGAGCTCGTAGAGGCCCTCACCGGTGCCAACCCAGACCTGACCGTTCGACTCGGCCAGGATGTTGAAGGTGTTGTTCGAGCCCAGGGTGGGGCCAACAGCGAGCTGCCATTCGCCGGCCTCGAGCCATTTCAAGCCCCCCCGACCCGCCAGGTAGACCCGCCCTTCGGGGTCCGTGTGGAGCCAGCGCAGGCTGCGCAGCGCGGTCGCTTCGGGCCCCAGATCGACCTCCGAAAAGCCTGCCCCGGCGCGGCGAAACAGGCGATGGGCGCTCGCCGCCCACAAGACCCCGTCGCGATCGGCCTCGACGGTCAAGATGTCGTGGCCTTCCAGCTCGACCACCCAGGAACGGTCTGGCATCAGTCGCAGCAGCCCCACAGTCTGGGCTGCCACCCACACGGCACCCTCGAGGTCCACCTCCATATCCAACACACGCTGTGAAAAGAGTGGCGAATCCGGTCTCTCGAACGAAACCACTTCGGCTCGTCCATCGGCCAGAAAAGTGAGGCCGGTGTTGTGCCCCAGGACCAAGGTGCCTGGGGGCGACTCGGCGATCGCCGACACTTCGCGCTGATGCAAGCCCTGGTCACGATCATAGGACAGAAACCTCCGGCTGCCGATCTTGTTCAAGCCGCGACGACTCGCGACCCAGACATTGGTTTCGCGATCGGCCAAGAATGCCGTCACGCCTTCCGACAGCAGGCCCTCTCGGGAGCCCAAGGGTGTGGGGTGGTTCGCCTCCGACCAGGGCTGATCCGGATCGAGAAAAAACGCCACCGCTGGCCAACCGAAGTAGACCCCACCTTGGCGATCCATTCCGATCGAGCCAACCCTTGACGAGAAGGACACCGGCAGGTCGGAACCGCCGGTGGCGATCTGCAGTCGCCCGTTCTCGAGAACTCCGAGCCAAGAGGCACCCAGAAGCCACAAGCGCTCCGCCGCGCCGGTGGGTGAATGGGCGGCGTAGATCGGCTCGCTCAGACGCGGGTCGAGATCCCGCACCGTGCAGTCGTAGGCGCCGTCGCGCAGCCAGCAGAGGCCGGACTCCGTGCCGAGAGCAAACCGGTCGTCGAGGGCGGTGAGGGCGTAGACCTTCTCCGGCCCTTCGACGTCGCTACGGGACTGCCGCATCCACGCTTGGTCAGCCCAGATCAAGACGCCACGCCGCGCAGTCGCCACCGCCACGACTGCCCCAGCGCCATCGGCGGCCACACTGCCCGAGGCAACCGCCAGATTGTCCACCGTGTAGGGCTCCTCACCCGACGGCGTCGGTTCGGGTAGCTGCTGCCAGGCCTGGCCCTCGAGGTAGAAGACCCGCACCGGTGAGCGGGTCACCGTCCACACCCGCCCCTGGGCATCGATCTCGAGCGCTTTGAGCTCCCCTTTGGGCAGTCCGTCGGCACTCGAATAGGTACGGAACGTCCGGCCGTCATAGACCGTCACCCCGGCCCGATTCAGAATCCACAAGCGCCCGGCGGCATCCTGTGCCAGATCGCTGATCACCGCGCTCGGCAGCCCGTGCTCGACGGTAAACGTCTCGACTCTCGGTTTCTGAGCCAGCGCCGCTCCGCCGAGCGCCGCGGTCCAGAGAACCCAAGCCACACAGCGAACGACCCTCCCCCGCTGAACCCGACGCGGCCAACGTGACTGGAGCGCTCCAGGCCCACCGGTGGCACCCGCCTCCGGCATCCCCCCTGTGACTTCTTTGCCGAGGCTGACTTCTCTGCCAAGGCTGACTTTCCTGCCACGCATGCCACCCGATGATAAACGAGCCCCGTGGTAGCCTCGCGTCATGATCCTCCGAGCCTCTCTCCGATTCGCCTGGTTTCCTCTACTGATCCTCCTGGCCGCCTGCGGCGGAGGCGGCCCCGGGGGTGGGCAGGCGCTGGTTGGCGTCACGGTGATCGACGGCCGAGGCAGCCCACCGCTACGCAACCAAGTGGTACGCATCCAAGACGGCCGCATCGCCGAGGTGGCGCCCGCCGAGGGTTACGAAGCACCGCACGACACCCAGCTGATCGAGCTGCCGGGGCGCTTCGTCATGCCCGGGTTGATCGATCTCCACGCCCACGTCACCGTCCTGCCCTTGCAAGACGACAGCAGTCTGGCCGACACGATCGACGTCGCCGCCTCGGAGCGCCTGCTCGAGACCCTGCTCGCCTTCGGCATCACCACCGTACGCAACCCGGCGGCGCCGGCCGAGGCCGGCATCGCGCTGCGCGAGCGGGCGCGGGCGGGCGAGATCCGCGGCCCGCGAATCGTCACCACCGGCGAAGCACTGAACCGCACTGCGCCCGCTTTCGGTCCCTTCGTCGCCACCCCCGACGAGGCTTCCGTGCGCCAGGAGATCGCGCGCCAGGCCGCCCTCGGCGTCGACGCGATCAAGGTCTACTCCGCTTTACCGCCGGAGCTCGTGACCCGGGCCATCGAAGAGACCAACAAGCTCAACCTGCCGATCATCGGCCACCTGCAGCGCACCACCTGGACCGAAGGCGCCCGCCTCGGCATGGAGGCCATCACCCACGCCGCACCCTGGTCCTCCGTCTACCTCCCAGAGGCCGAAAGGGAAGGCTACCGCGGCACGATCCGCGACCGCATGACCTGGCTGGAGAAGGTCGATTTCGACGGGCCGGAGATCCGCCAGATGATCGAGCTCCTGGCGGAGAAAAAGGTCACCGTCGACCCGACGCTCATCGCCATGCACACCAAATTCTTCGGCGACGATCCGCAGCACCGCGAGAACTCCGAGCTGCGCCTGGCACCCGCGGTCAGTCGCCAGGCCTGGGAGCGCTTCACCTTCGTCGACGACTGGACACCGGACGACTTCGCCCGCGGCCGTGCCGTCTGGCCCCGGCTGCTCGAGTTCACCCGCAGGCTACACAGCGGCGGCGTGCGGCTGGCCGCCGGCAGCGACACCCCCAATCCCTGGGTCATCCCCGGCGTCAGCCTGCACCAGGAGATCGAGCTGCTGCACGACGCCGGTATCTCCCCTCTCTCCGTCCTGCGCATCGCGACCTACAACGGCGCCGTCGCCCTCGGCCTGGAGGACGAGATCGGCTCGATCGAGCCCGGCAAAGTCGCCGACCTGATCGTCCTCACCGCCGACCCCACCGTGCTGCTGAGCAACACCCGGGCGATCAGCCACGTCTTCCAGGGCGGCCGCTTCCTCGACCCGTCGGCGATCCTGTCGTCGCAGTTGGAATAGCTTCGAGGCAGGGCCGCCGGGCATGAATGCCCAGGCTATAAAATCTTCACCCAGGGCTGACGGCCTGGGCTACGGGATGTCGCCCTCCGGGCTCTCAGAGCGGAACGTTCTCAGTTCCTGTCGAAGCCGTTGAAGCGCTGCTTGCTTCGCCTTCTCTGGACACCAGATTGTCTGAAGCCATTCTTCATGTCTTTGAGCCCGTAGGGCGGAATCCCGTAGCCCAAGGTGTAAACCTTGGGTGGACCTTCAGCCGCCAAGCCTCGAAGAGGCGCCTTCTATAGGGCGGGGATTTATCCCCGGCATCCCAGCCGGCTTCAAGGGTAACAACCTCAATATCTTGCGGTCACCCACACAGGAAAACCTACCCCTTGGGGTCATTTTGTTCTTGCTCCTGATACGATAGCTCTGCTATCGTCGCTCGCTCGCCCCCCATTTGGCACCGCCTGGCAGTCGATACTCTCTTCATCTACCGTCCCCTGCTGCACGTCCATGAAGCTCCACAGCCTCGACATTTCCGGCTTCAAATCCTTCGTTGATCCGGTCCGCGTCGACTTCGCCGAAGGGGTGACCGCCATCGTCGGACCCAACGGCTGCGGCAAGAGCAACCTGTCGGATGCAATCACCTGGGTGCTGGGCGAGCAGAGCGCCAAATCCTTGCGCGGCTCGAAGATGGAAGACATCATTTTCAGCGGCTCGGCCAAGCGCAAGCCTCTGGGGATGGCCGAGGTCTCCCTGACCCTCATTGCCGATCCCGACATCGAAGGCGCGATCGACGGCAAGATCACCCTCGGCCGCCGCGTCTTCCGGACCGGCGAGAGCCAATACCGGCTCAACGGCAAGGTCGTCCGCCTTAAGCAGATCAAAGAGCTGCTGATGGACACCGGCCTGGGGATCCGCGCCTACTCGGTGATCGAGCAGGGCAAGATCGGCATGATCCTCTCCGGCAAACCGCAGGAGCGCCGCAAGCTGCTCGAAGAAGCCGCCGGCATCACACGCTACAAGGCACGCAAGCGGATCGCCGAGCTCAAGCTGCAGGAGACCAGCGCCAACCTCCTGCGCCTCGACGACATCGTCTCCGAGGTCGAGCGCTCCCTGCGCTCCCTCAAACGCCAGGCTTCGGCGGCGCGGCGCTACCAGAACCGCGAGCGCGAATACAAAGAGCTGCTCAAGCAGGTCCTGCTCGGCCGCTGGTCGAACGTCTCCGCGCAGCTCGAAGGCCTCGACCGGCGACTCGAGGAGCTGACCAGCAGCGACGCCGAAGGCACCGCCGAGCTGCATCGCGGTGAAGCCTCCCTGGCCGAAGGTCGCGAAGAGCTCGACTCGCTGGCCCAGGAACTGGCCGAGCGCCACGAAGAGCAGGCCCAGGTCGCGGCGACGATCGAAGGCCGGCAAGAGTTCATCAAAGGCTCACGCCAGCGCTCCGACGAGGTCGGCGAGCGCCTGCTCATGGGGCGCTCCCAGGCCGAGGAGCGGCGCCGCCAGTCGAGTGACTTCCAGCATTCCCTGGGCAACCTCGACGAGCGCTCCCAGGAGCTCCTTTCAGAACGCGACGAAGCGGCTCGCGTGGTGGCTGAAGACGACGAGAAGATCGCCGCCTGCCAGCAGCGCTTCGAAGAAGCCACCGGCCACCTGGAAGGCGTGCGCCAGGAGCTCGCGGCCACCCAGACGCGTCTCGAAGGGCTGCGCACCGAGCTACAGCGCACCCAAGTCGAGATCGAGCGCCGCACCTATCGCCAGCGCTTCCTGGCCGAAGAGCGCGCCCGGCTCGATGGCGCACTGGCCGAGGCCGAGTCCACCCTGGCCACCGCCGACGAGAAGATCGCCACCCTCGGTAGCGACCTCGAAGAGCGCACGGCGAAACAGCAGCAGCTTTCCGAGGCCCTCGAGGCGCTGCTGCGCCGCGAATCCGAGACCAACGAGGAGATCCGCCGGCTGGAGAACCGCCTGGCCAGCCTGGAGCAGCGCCAGCGCATCCTCATCCAGCTGTCCGAGGAGCACGCCGAGAAACGCCGCGCCCTGGAGACCGCGCTCGGCAAAGCCGGCCTCGCCGAACCGCGCTTCCTGGCCGAGGCCGCCTCGCCGGCCGAGGGCTTCGAGGACGCCGTCGATCACTTCCTGGGCGAGCTCGCCGACGCCGTCGTGCTCGGCCCGGACGATGACGCCCTGGGCCTCGCCCAAAGCCTAGCCGAGGTCGGCAGCAACGGCATCTTCCTCCATCCCGTCGGCGTCCGCGACGACACCGCCGAGGTCGACGATCCGGCAATCCTGCAGAGCCTGAGCGAAGCCCTCGGCCTGCCCGAAGCGCTCGCCGGCTCCCTGCCGCCGGCCTACCTCGTTCGCGCGGCCGAGGACGCGGCGCGACTCGCCGCCGAGCACCCCGG
>JBCCGX010000295.1:0-9552 GCA_039029035.1 Acidobacteriota bacterium
CGGGTACGCGACCGGCCTGGAGCTCGAGGATCAAACGAATCAAGCTCTGGGTTGCGACGTGGCCGCGCTCGCCGAAGTTCTCGACCTGCACGGATCGCCCCGGCTCAGTCAGCTCAGTTTGCAGGAACGCTGGGATCGTCCTGTCGTCGGGCGCGCCCTGGCCCCACATCGCCGAGCCGCCAAAGGCGAAAATGATCTCGGTTTCGGCGTTATCGGATGAGGTGCCAGTTCGCCGCACCCCGTGCGGACCGATATTGATCGTCTCGCCCGAGAAGATGTCGCTGCGCCAGACGGCGTAGGGCTCGTAGACGATTTGTTTCTCGACCCGCTCGAATTCCTCCCAGTACTGCCTGGCCCACGGCTGGGAAGCGTAGTACGGGCTGTAGGTTTCCGGCGCCGGTAGCGGCACCCGCCGATCGATGAGGTCGCCGATGAATTCCATGCCGGCGATCAGGAGGACGAGATTGAACACCGAGAACGCCATCAGCCGGTAGAGATGGGTCAGCCTGCGGCCAATCCACAGCCATCGAACAGAACCCGAGCGCATCAAGAGACCCAAGGCGACGAGCAGCAGTCCGCCAACGGCGACCAGAGTCTGGCCTATGCCGAAGCCAGGCCGGCCGCCGAGGCCAAGCCAGTCGGGCACTGGTGACAGAACAACCAGCAGCACACCGACTGCGACAAGAGCCGGGGTGGCGCCTTCCGAACTGCGAAGCTTCTCGGTTTGCATGACTGGATTGGGTCAGCGGGTGAACGTGGAGGAGTATACGCTTCGCCCGCCAGCTCTTGGGGCGCTCGGATTCGCGAACCTTTGGTTCGCAGAGAACGTTTGGTCTATCCTCGATGGATGGCCCTCGACTTGTTGGAGATTGCCCGACGTCAGCTGACGCTGCGGACCCACCGTCTGCACTCACTGCCGGTGGTGGTGCTGATGCCCCACAGCCGTTGCAACTGCCGCTGTGTGATGTGCGATATCTGGAAGGGTAATCGTGATCGACAAGAGCTCGGCCGCGACGAGCTCACGCCACATGTCGAGGCGTTTCGCCGCCTGCGGGTCCGTTGGGTGGTGCTCTCGGGCGGCGAGGCCCTGATGCACTCGAACCTTTGGGCACTCTGCGAGCTGCTGGCCGAGATCGGCGTCAAAATCACCCTGTTGTCGACCGGCTTGTTGCTGCGCCGTTGGGCCAGTGAGGTCGTGCGATGGTGCGACGAAGTGATCGTCTCCCTCGACGGCTCGCGCGAAGTGCACGACGCCATTCGTCGCATCCCGCGCGCCTTCGACCAACTGGCCGATGGCGTCACCGCCCTGCGGCAGGTCGAGCCCGACTACCGAGTCACCGCCCGTTGTGTCCTGCAGCGGGAAAACTACCGCGACTTGCCCAACATCATCCGCGCGGGGCGCGAGATCGGGCTCGATAGCCTCTCCTTCCTGGCCGCCGACGTCAGCAGCGAAGCGTTCAACCGGCCGGATGGATGGGATGGCGATCGAGCTGGCGAGGTCGCCTTATCGCCCGAGGAGGCGACGGACTTCGCTCGCCTCCTGGAGCAGGTGATCGCGGAGCACGAGACGGACTTCACCTCCGGCTTCGTCGTCGAGAGTCCTGAAAAGCTTCGCCGCCTGGCACAGTACTACCTTGCCCTACATGGCCAGGGTGAGCTGCCAGGGGCGGTGTGCAACGCGCCCTGGGTGTCAGCGGTCATTGAGGCTGACGGCAGCGTGCGCCCGTGCTTCTTTCACCCGGCGCAGGGCAACCTGCAAGACCGACCACTAGAGCAGATCCTCAACTCGGCCGAAGCGATCGATTTCCGCCGCCAGCTCGATATCGAGCGTGATCCCATCTGTCGTCGCTGCGTCTGTACGCTGAACCTCGGACCTTTGGAAACCTTCTGAGGCGAGCACGATGAGGGAGACCTTTGCTCGCCTCGGTGTGCTCACGCTGGCCGTGGTTTTGGGCTTCACCGTGGTCGAGTTGGTCGCTCGGTTGTGGCTGCTCCACGTCGCCAACCCCGATCAGTTCCAGGCCTACGCCTCGATCCGCCAAATCGAAGCGCGCCCAATGGAGGGACGCAAGCTCGTGCCCCATCGCCATCTAGGCTTCGTTACCGCACCGGGCTACCACCACGGCCGCAACGTGCACAACCGCCAGGGTTATCGCGGCGGCGAGATCGCCCTGCCCAAGCCGACGGGCACCTATCGCATCGTCTGCCTGGGGGGCTCCACGACCTACTCGTCAGCCGTCGAAGACCCTGCTGACGCCTACCCCGCCCAGCTCGAAGCCGTTCTCCGAGCGGCCGGCCATGATCGGGTCGAGGTCGTCAACGCGGGGGTGCCCGGCTACGGCACTCTCGAGACGCTGATTCGCTTCGAGCTGCAGATCCTCGACCTCGAACCCGACTTGCTCGTCGTCAGTCATGCGGTGAACGACATCCATGCGCGCCTGGTGTGGCCGCCCGAGGCCTTTCGCGCCGACAACTCCGGTTCCACGGGTCCCGTGGGCCTCGCCCCTATGCCCCGGCTCGCCGAGCACTCCACCGCTCTGCGCTCGATCCTCGTTCGCCTCGGTTGGGCGACGCCCCACGGTTCCTTGGAGCGCGCTTTCGGCCGCACTCCGGAGACCCACTACACTCGTCGTCTGCACACCCAGGTCGCGCAAGGCGTCTACCCACAGGGGCCTTTCGAGGCCATACCGATCGCCCGCATGCTGAAGCGCAATCCGCCGGTCTACTTCGAGCGCAATCTGCGCAGCCTGGTGACTCTGGCCGGTGCACACGGCATCGAAGTCGTGCTCACGACGTTCCCCTTCCATGCCGAATGGGCCGGGCGCTCGCCGATGGCGATCCCTGAGTACCGCGAGGCGATCGGCGAGCTCAACGGGCGGGTCCTTCAGATCGCCGAATCGAGCGCGGCCGAGGGGTTCGACCTTGCGAGCCACCTGCCGCAAGAGGCAGCGCTTTATGTCGATGGGTACCACTTCACCAAGGAAGGCAACGCGCTAAGGGGTCAGATTCTGGGGGCGTGGATCGGTGCGAGATTGCAGGCCCGGCAGCAGCAGCAGATCGGTGCGGTGGGCGGGTCGGTGCGATGAGGATCGGTCTGATTACTCCAGGCTTCAGTGCCTCGGAGGAGGATTGGTGCATCCCAGCGCTGCTCGATTTGGTCCGGACTCTGGCCGAGCACGACGAGGTGACTGTCTTCTCGCTGCGCTACCCGCACCACCAGCAGGCCTACCGCGTCCACGGCGCGTCAGTGGTTCCAACCGGCGGTGCCGAGAGAGGCGGTTTGGCCAGGGTGCCGATCCTGCTGCAGACTCTGGGGCGGATCCTACGCGAAGCGCGACGGCGGCCTTTCGACGTGTTCCAGGCTCTTTGGGCCCACGAGCCGGGGTTTCTCGCGGCATTGGCCGGGCGCCTGACGAAAACGCCGGTCGTTGTCTCGATCCTCGGCGGCGAGCTGGCCGACCTACCGCAGATCGACTACGGCGGCGGGCGCAGCCGGGCCAACCGCTGGCTGGTCGCCAGAGCTTTGGCGGGAGCGGATCGCGTAACCGTCGGATCGGCCTGGCTCGAACAGCAGGTGGCGAGGCGCATCACGGCAGGGCTGCACCAGCAGCCGCTCGGCTTCGAACCGGCGCGTTTTCATCCATCGGCCGGCACCAATGGGGACCCGCCAGCGGTGCGCTTGGAAGGCGAGCCAATCCTGCTGCACGTAGCGTCTCTCAGCCAGGTCAAAGATCACGAGACGCTGTTACGCGCCTTTGCGCTCGTCACCCGGCACCACCCCGACGCCCGCCTCCACCTGGTTGGCGAAGGGGTTGACGCCGAAGCGATCGCTCCGTGGCTCGGCCGGCTGGAGGTCTCGGACCGGGTCGAGATCCATGGCAGAGTCGATCATGGGCAGCTGCCGGGCTTCTATCAGCAGGCGGATCTCTTGTTGCAAAGCTCGCGCTTCGAGAGTCAGGGCATGGCGGTGCTCGAGGCGGCAGCCTGTGGCTGTCCGGTGGTCGGCACCGGCGTCGGGATCCTGCCGCAGCTCTGCCTGCCGGAGCTTCTGTCGACGCCGGGAGACGCATCGGCGTTGGCCGCCAACGCCGACGCAGTGCTGGCGGATCGCGAGCGACGAGAGCGTTTGCTCGCGAAGCAAGTCGCACTCGTTCGCCGGTTCGAACTGCCGATGACG
Organism: Acidobacteriota bacterium; assembly: GCA_039029035.1. Lineage (GTDB taxonomy): Bacteria > Acidobacteriota > Thermoanaerobaculia > Multivoradales > J023 > JAAELT01. The sequence continues at coordinate 4,178 of JBCCGX010000295.1, forward strand.
GCGAAAAGCCTACGTCAGCTTTTCTGCGACCTGATCGCCACGGGCGACCGGGCCCTTAGCAGTGAAGCCACTGGATGAGTTGGCAGAGGGTGTGTAATCGCGAAACGGCGAAAGGCGCTAGCCTCTCGGATATGCTAGCGCCCTCAATGCAGACCCGCGATGCAGCGTCGAAACTCGGCTACTGTCTACGGGGCGAGATCGGGGGGATGGAGCAGGTTTATCCTCTGCTGCCCGGTATCAACCAGGTCGGCTCCCTGGCCAACAACGAAGTCGCCCTGCCGGCAAACGGCGTGTCCCGCGTGCACGCCCGGTTGAGGATTATCGACGAGGAGCTCGAGGTCGAGGATCTGCAAAGCAAGAACGGCACCTTCGTCGCCGGTCAGAGAATCGAGAGAATGCGTATTGCGCCGGGCCAGGTGGTGCGTTTCGGCCCGGTGCCTTTGCTGTTCCAGCAGTTCCATCGCGACGACGCCGAGCTGGCAATCGCCTTTGAGCCGGCGATCTCGGAGCAAACCGGCACGGTACCCATTCAGCCATCACCGGCTGCCGGGCTCGGTGGCTCGATCCCACGCGAGTGGCTGCGGATGGCCGAGTTGTTCCACTCTCGATTGTTCAACAAACCGGAGGGCGATCTCGGTGCCGCTCTCGGGCTCCTGATCGAAGAGCTTCACCTCGACGGCGCCTGCGTGCTGGAAGTTCCGGAGGACCAATTCCCCATCGTTCTCGCCGCTTCGGGCCAGGTCGCCCAGACGGCCACCGACGAGCTGCGCCGCGTCTGTAGCGCCTATCTGGCGTCGGGGCGCCGTTCGGACATCTTCTTCCAGACCACCTCTGAAACCGCCTCGCCGATGACCCTGGCGGCCCTCAAAGCTCCGAACCTGGATCCGCTGATCCTGGTGCTCTGGGGGGCCTTCCCAGGCCGGGTCGACAGTGAGCTGCTGCTGCGTGTGCTCGTGCGGATGATCGCCCCGTGCCGGCCGCGTCACGACGCGCCGGGAGAGGACAGTTGGTCGCGCGACTTTCCTGGCCTGGTTTTCCCTCCCGGCTACGTCTACGCGCAGTCGGCAGCGATGGGCAAGATCTACCGCCTCATGCAAACCCTGGCGATGGGCGATCTGCCGATTCTGATCGTCGGCGAGACCGGCGCGGGGAAGGAGTACCTAGCGCAGATCCTCCATCATTCGTCGCCGCGCCGCAATGGCCCCTTCATCGCCATCAACTGCGCCGCGATCCCCGCCGAGCTGCTGGAAGCGGAGCTCTTCGGCATCGGCGAAGGGGTTGCGACCGGCGTGTCGGCCAAGGAAGGACATCTGCAGATGGCGTCGGGCGGCACCATATTCCTCGATGAGATCGGCGACATGTCGGCGGATCTCCAGGCCAAGCTGCTGCGGGCGCTGCAGGAGAAAGAAGTCCATCCTGTCGGTCGCGATCCGGTACCGGTCGATGTCCGCGTGCTGGCTGCGACCAATCAAGCGCTGTCCAAGCGGATCGAGGAAGGGTCTTTCCGCTCCGATCTCTACTATCGGCTCGACGGCTACAAGCTCAAGATCCCGCCCCTGCGCGAACGGCCGGAAGATATCCCGGCCCTGGTCGAGCACTTTCTGCGCAGCTGTGCGAAGGAGCTGGGACGGCCGATCCGTGGCCTGACGGTTCGTGCCTTGCGTCTTCTGAGTGCCTATCCGTGGCCGGGCAACGTCCGTGAGCTGGGCAACGAGGTGCGCCGTGCGGTGTACTTGTGCCAGGACAATCGGACCATCGAGTCGTCGATTCTCTCCCAGGCAGTGCGCGAGTATGAGCCGCCGCCAGAGTCCGAGTCAGTGACTCCGACGCCGGACAGCGATCTGATGGAGCTCGACGAATCGCGCGAGATGCCAGCGCCCCTGGGCATCGGCCTCGACTCCCTCAATCTCGAAGAGCTCGAGAACCAGGCGATCGAAGAGGCCTTGCGGCGGTGCAAATTCAATCAGGTCCAGGCCGCCAAGCTGCTGGGTATCTCGCGTCAGAGCCTGCGTCGAAGGATGGAGCGTTTCGGTCACCTCCCAGCGTCGAAGTGATCTCGCGGCAGGTTGGTCTCCTCAATCCGGTGAATGCAGCCGGCCCCTGGGGCGTAGTCTCTCGAGAACGTCGGTCGACCCTAGCGGTCGACCAAGGAAGGACCAACATGGCTTTGATAGAGATTCTCATAGTCCTCATCGCTCTCGGGATCGGTGTCGTCGGCTCGATCGTCTGGATCTGGATGATCATCGAGTGCGCCACCAAGGAGCCGAGCGATACCAACGACAAGCTCGTATGGACGATCATCATCGTCTTCACTCATATCGTCGGCGCTTTGATCTACCTCTTCGTTCGCCGGCCGGCACGGATCGCGGAGGTCGGTGTATGAGGCAGATCCAGGGCGCTTGGCTCTGTCCGAAGATTCTGACAAGGTCTGTGATCTGCTTCTTACAACCGACGCTGACCGATTTCGGACACCCCTGCCTGTCCGGCCGTGGACAGTTGCCCGGAGACGGTCACTGCGGAGACTCTGGATGATTTGTCTGGTCATTACTCAAGGTGTTGATTTGGTGAGCTTTACCCGTTTTTGCGAGGTTTTGCCTTCAACCGTCCAAACCTGGCATCAGCCTTGCTAAACTTAGGAGCAGAGAGCGGGCTCCGATAGCGACGGGGTTTCGCGAGGCCTAGATCAAGCATCAAGCGCTGCCGAGCTTCATTCTTCAAGATTCTTCAGCTCGGTACCTCGGCAGCCAGTCAGACACCAGGGCCGGCCCCAACGAATTCCCCGTCGCTACGGAGCCGATTTCTTTTTATAGACTTCGGCCATGGCCGCCACACCCGCCGAAGAGATGCCCCACGACAGTCGAGCCAGCGAAGACATCGCTGACACGGCACTCGGAGTCACCGCGCCCGGAGTGGACGCGAGCCCCGCGCCGCGTGTCCTGGTTGCCGACGATCAACGAGACGTGCTGGAGTCGTTGAGCTTCCTGCTGCGCTCGGAAGGCTGCGCGGTGGAGACCTCGACTTCGCCCCGCCGTGCCCTCGAGCTGCTCAAGGATCAAGACTTTGATGTCGTCCTGATCGATCTCAACTATGCCCGCGACACCACTTCGGGCCAGGAAGGACTCGATCTACTGCGCGATATTCGGGCGATCGATGAGACCTTGCCGGTGGTTGTGATGACCGCCTGGGCGAGCGTCGAGGTAGCGGTGGAGGCGATGCGCCGTGGTGCGCGGGACTTCGTCGAGAAACCGTGGGACGACAATCGCCTCTTGGCGATCCTACGCACCCAGACGGCGCTCGGTCGGGCACTGCGCCGCGGCCAGCGACTCGAAGCTGCTTGCGAGATTCTGCAAGGCGAGTCGCAACCTCAGCTGATCGCCGAAGCCCAGGCGATGCGTCCGGTCTTGGAGCTGATCTCTCGCGTCGGGCCGTCCGACGCCAACCTGCTCTTGACCGGCGAGAACGGCACCGGCAAGAGCCTCGCCGCTCGGGTGCTGCACGGCGTATCGAATCGGGCGACCAAGCCGTTGATCACGGTCAACATCGGAGGTCTGTCGGAATCGATCTTCGAGAGCGAGCTCTTCGGCCACGTGAAGGGCGCCTTCACCGATGCCAAGAGCGATCGGGTCGGCCGCTTCGAGCTCGCCGACGGCGGGACCCTGATGATGGACGAGATCGCCAACGTGCCGGCGTCGCTACAGACCAAGCTGTTGCGGGTGCTCGAGACCGGAGAGTTCGAACGGGTCGGATCGTCCAAGACGCGGCGGGTCGACGTACGGATCATCTCGGCGACCAACGCCGATCTCGACGAGGAGGTCCGCACCGGGCGCTTCAGGCAGGATCTGCTCTTCCGCCTCAATACGGTGGAGATCCGTATGCCCGCCCTGCGCGACCGGCGGGAAGACATCCCGCTCCTGGCGACCCATTTCCTGAGTCGCCATGCGCAGCGCTACCGAAGACCCGCGGAGAGCTTCGGCCCCGAAGCGCTCCGCGCGCTGCTCGACCATCCCTGGCCAGGCAACGTGCGCGAACTCAGCCACGTGGTGGAGCGCGCAGTGCTGATGTCCGACGGCAGCAGCGTGCAGCGGGCCGACCTCGGCCTGCAAGGCTCGAGCGACGCCGATGCGCGGATCGAAGAAATGACTCTCGAAGATGCCGAGCGCCTGTTGATCCGCAAGGCCCTGGAACGCTACGCCGGCAACGTCTCCGACGCCGCCAAGGGCCTCGGGCTGTCGCGTAGCGCCCTCTATCGCCGGCTGGAGAAATACGGTTTGTAGTCCAGCTCAATGACCCACGAGCGCCGGATCTTCTGGATGGCGGTGGCGGCGGGGACGCCGGGCTCGTTGATTGCCCTAGGCATCCTGTTGACCGGTGGCTACTCGGCCAAGGTGCAGTGGACCTTCGGGGTATTTATTTTGGCCTTGTGGTGGGGCTTCGCTTTCGCCGCCAGGGAGCGCACGGTGTCGCCGCTGCAGACCCTGGCCAACCTGCTCGAGGCGCTGCGCGAAGGGGACTACTCGATCCGCGCCCGTCATCCGAGCCCGGACGATGCCCTGGGCGAGGTGATGCTGGAGGTCAACAAGCTGGGCGATCTGCTGCGCACCGCCCGCTTCGACGCGGTCGACGCCACGGCGCTGCTCGAGCAGGTGATCGAAGAGATCGACGTGGCGATTTTCACCTTCGACGAAGCGCGTGTCCTGCGCCTGGTCAACCGTGCCGGCGAGCGGATGATGGCGCAGCCAGCAGCCCGCCTCATCGGCCGCTCGGCGGCAGATCTGGCGCTGGAAGACTGCCTCGAAGGTGAGGCCGGGCGGACTTTCGAGCGCGCCTTTCCCGGCCAGACCGGCCGCTGGCAGTGTCGCCGCTCGACCTTTCGAGAGGCCGGGCTACCCAACCACCTGCTGGTGCTGAGCGATCTATCGAAAGCCCTGCGCGAGGAGGAGCGTCAAGCCTGGCAACGGCTGATCCGCGTCCTCGGTCACGAGCTCAACAACTCTTTGGCGCCGATCAAGTCGACCGCCTCGACCTTGTCGCGGGTGCTGCGCCGCAAAGAGCCGCACGAGGGTTGGAAGGACGACGCCGATCGCGGCTTGCGGATGATCGCCGCGCGCTGCGAGTCGCTGAATCGCTTCGTTGCCGCCTACTCCCGCCTCGCCCGGCTACCGCCACCGACCTTGAGCCCGATAGCGATCAGCCCTTTGGTGCGCCGGGTGGTGAGCTTCGAGACGCGGCTCGCAGTCGAGCTCGACGCAGGCCCCGATCTTGTCGCCCAGGCCGATCCCGACCAGCTCGAGCAACTGCTGATCAACCTGATCAAGAATGGCGTCGAGGCGGCGCTGGAGACCGGTGGCGAGGTACGGGTCGGTTGGCAGGCCCGC